>JAOZLM010000020.1:0-7837 GCA_029934815.1 Desulfocapsa sp.
CTTTTTTTTTATTGATTTAAAATGTTCAAATTGTCCATAGATGCTTGACAAAAGGCGTGGTCAAGGGTAAAGAAGTTACATTTAATGAAACAGTAAACCGCTGGTTGAATTATTTAGACTTGGAGGAGGAGAAGTATGAGTGAAGAAAGCGTAATGGGAAGTAAAGTGAAAGGTCTTTATAAGACCTGTTGTCAGTCAGAGTGGAATCCCACCATAGCAGGCGCTATAGTGGCATTTCTTTCCCTTTTAATTATGGCCTGGTGGCGTCCGTGGGGAGCCGTTGGTGCTATTCGTAATTGGGGTGACTGGATTATTTATGGTTTAAATACCATGATTGGCGCCGAATCGGGAATACTTGGGTATTACGACGAAGCTCCTGCTGCAATGCTTGGAAGCACAGGGTCAGTAATTGGTATTGGTTTTATTGTCGGAGCTTTTATTTCTGCTTGTCTCGGGAAAGATTTTGCCTTTCGTATCCCACCGTATCGTGAAATGGTGAAAGCAGTTATTGCCGGTATCTTGATGGGTATTGGTGCTGCTCTTGCGGGTGGTTGTAATGTTGGTGGTATGTATAATGCTATCGGAAACCTTGCAGCAAACGGTTTCACCATGTGGATCGGCCTTGTTGCTGGTGTTTTACTTGGATTGAAATTACTCTATATGGAAATGGAATATATCACTTGGGGTGATGGCGGATCCGGTACTATTAATATTCCAAATTTCCTGCAGTCAATACTTGCAATTGTTGCTGTCGGAGCACTTGTATGGGTAGCATATGCCTATGCGGGTTTTGAGGAAGGCGCACTGAGCTGGGTTGGTGATAAAGATGAAGATTATATCGCATCACTGTCCGGCATTATTATGATTGCAGCTGCTCTAGGATATACCATGCAGCGCGGTCGCTGGTGTATGGTTCAGGGTTTTCGTGAGCCACACATGACAGGTGACTGTACCCTTGCTAAATCTGTTGCTCTTTCCATCCTGCTTCTGGCAATCGGTGGTGCAGTTCTTAAGTATGCGGTACCCTATGCACATGGTGGCGAGGCTGTTCTTAACCCAATCAACTATGTTCGCGGAACATTTGGCTGGGGATCAATTGTTGGTGGATTTATCTTTGGACTAGGCGCCATGCTTGCCGGTGGTTGCGGATCAGGAACTCTCTGGCGTGTAGGTGAAGGTCAGGTTAAACTGATTATGGTTGTACCGTTCTTTGGTATTGCCAACTCTCTTATGACCACCTGGTTCAAGAATTTTGGTCCAGATGAAATCAATCTTGAAAAATCCGGTGCTCTTGGATCCTACGTATATCTTCCAGATGTAATGGGATACGGTGGAACATTGGCTTTCATCGCTGTTATTATGATGATCTGGTACCTGGTTGTTACCTGGAACGAAGACACAAATAAACTGATTGTGCCAATGTGATGTAACGCTGTAAATAGTAAAGTAGTAAAAATCGCAGTTTCTGATTTGTCAGAGACTGCGATTTTTTTTGCTAAAAAAAAACTGGCTACCAGTTAAGTTCAACCAAATAGAATAACTATTGTTTGCAAACCGCAGGGTTACAGTAACTTACCGACAAACGTCCACGCGACTACGTCGCTGCGGTATCGAAGTCTGCGCTTATCTATTTGCCGGCAAGTCACTGCAACCCTTGCTACCCGTTAATCTAGAGAATTACTCTTATTGCGAACCAGTGTTTTTGGGGGGATCTGGAAAAAACGATAAGAAGAAAAATCAAAGAGAAATTTGGAAAAAATGTTCTCAACTGGTATGCTTCAAGTTTATAGTGATCTTTTTCAGTTTATGAGTTGCAAATGGTCGAAAACGCTAAAAAGTTAAAAAAACAAAAGTTAGGTTTGCGTGATAAACTCCCTGTAGAACTGCAGGAACAGTATAGTTCCCGCATCATCAAACACGTTCTGGAAATGGATTTGTTTAAGCGAGCCGCAACCGTTTTCGTTTATGTAGATTTTCGATCAGAAGTAAAAACTCAAAGCTTAATAAACACAATGTTTAGCCTTGGAAAAAAGGTCGTTGTGCCAGTCACTCTTCTTGATGAAAGGGATCTTTTACCAGTACAGATAAGAAATCTGGAGAGTGATCTTGTTCCGGGATATGCCTCGATTCTGGAACCGGTAGAGTCGATAAGGATTACAAACTATATTTCACCGGAAAGCATAGATATTATCTTTCTGCCAGGATCAGTTTTTGATGAAAGTGGCGGACGCATGGGCTATGGCGGTGGGTTTTATGATCGTTTTGTATCCGGAAAAGCACCACAGGCACATCGAGTAGGGCTTTGTTATGAGTTACAAATGGTCCAGAAAGCTCCCTTGCAGGATCACGACGAACGCATGGACACAATAGTAACAGAAAAACGGATTATTCAAAGCTCACGAGAATCCTGAAAGGAAAAGAAAATGCGAAAAACAGCAATATTTAATGATTCTTTATTTGTTGACCATGATCCGGGATTTGACCATCCGGAATCACCGGATCGCCTGAAAGTAATCAATAAGGTGCTTGCTCAGGAGCAGGTGAAAAACTGTTTTGTGTTTCCAGAGTTTTCTCCGGCAACACACAAAACCATAGGGATGAATCACAGCACGGAATTAATGAACCGGGTAGCGGAAACTGCCGGTAAAGTTTTCGATGCACTTGATCCTGATACCAAAACATCTCCGGATTCCTATGCGGCGGCAATTCTAGCCGTTGGTGCCTTAACAACAGGAGTTGATCTGCTGAAAAGTGGTGAAATAGATAATGCTTTTGCGTTTGTTCGCCCTCCCGGTCACCACGCTGAAAAAAAGCAGTCCATGGGGTTTTGTCTTTTTAACAATGTAGCTGTGGCAGCACGTCATGCAATAGAAAATTGCGGCATGGAAAGAGTGATGATTGTGGATTGGGATTTGCATCACGGAAACGGAACCCAAAATTCTTTTTATGAAACAGATAAGGTTTTGTATGTTTCCACCCATCAGTTTCCCTATTATCCCGGAACGGGAGATGTTGAGGAAACAGGGAAGGGAAAAGGTGAGGGATACACAATAAATATCCCACTCCCGGGGTATCAGGGGGACAGTGAATACGCCTGTATCTTTAATGATATTATCGTTCCGGTCGGAAGAGAATATAAGCCGGATTTAATACTTGTTTCCTGTGGGTTTGATATTTACCGGGGCGATCCTCTGGGTTTGATGGAGGTAACGGCTCCTGGTTTTGCATATCTGACCCGCTGTATGGTAAATCTTGCAGAAGAGGTTTGTGACGGGAAGCTACTGGTAACGCTGGAGGGCGGCTACGATCTTGATGGTCAACGAGATGGGGCAATGGCTGTTTTATCTGAACTTTGTGGACAAAGCCTTGATACCGGTCAGCCTGTGAATCTCACAGATGAATATGCTGCAGAGTTGAGTAGTGCAAAATGTCAACATCCGGCAATAGAACAGGCGAGAAGTGTTGTAAAACGATTCTGGAAATTGTAAATCCTGATGGAGTCATAAAAATTCTTCATCTGCTTCGTTACTGAATAATTTCTATCATTACGACGTACTTATAGTACGCCGAAATAATAGAAATTATTCGTGCCTCGCATATGAAGTTTTTTACAACTCCATCTTGAATTTTGGCTTTTTATGAAGCCATAAATCATAACGCTATTTTTTTGTAAAAGAGGTGTTTTTTGGAAGAATATCTGGCAAAAATACTAGTCGCAGACGATGACGATATGGTGCGCACAACCGTATCGAAAATACTCGAAATGTTTGGCCACACAGTCACGTCTGTAACTGACGGAGAGTATGTCTGTAAGGTATTGGATGACTCTTACGATGTGGTTTTACTGGATATTAATATGCCCGGTATGGATGGCTTTGAAACCATTGCCGCCATGGAGAAACTTAAGCTTGATATTCCTGTAATTTTTCTGACCGGTGCCGGTTCCATGGACTACGCTGTAAAAGCAATTAACCTTGGTGCCTATGATTTTTTGACAAAACCCATTGAAGATCTTGATATTTTCAATGTGAAAATTCGCCGGGCAATCGAGAAAAGGATGTTTATCCGTCGTGAACGTCATTACAAGATGGAGCTTGAGGCAGATATCCGTTTGAAGGCCGCAGAGCTTGAAAAAACAAACGATCTGCTTCTTAAATACAGCCACAGTCTTGAGGGTGCTACCGTTCAGTTAATGACCAGCCTCCAGAACGCCATGGAGGAAAAGGATTTTTATACGGCAGGGCATACCATGCGTGTAACTGAGTATGCTGTGCTGTTAGGGTTGGCTTTGAAAATTCCGGAAGGAGATCTGGTTATTTTACGTCGTGCTGCGCAGTTTCACGATATTGGTAAACTGGTGATCGATCTCTCCTGTATTCAAAAACCCGGTAAACTTACCGAGGAAGAATGGGGGTTAATCCGAAAACATCCGGCTGTTGGAGCCAATATCATAAAACCACTTGGCTTTATGGAACGGGAGTATTTTATTATTCGTCACCACCATGAGCGAATGGATGGTAAAGGCTACCCGGACGGACTTGGGAGTGATGACCTGGATCTTCTCACAAAAATATTAATTGTAGTAGATAGTTACGATGCAATGACTTCTAAAAGGAATTATCGTCGTAATTTAAATATGAAAGAGGCTGTTGCGGAGCTTGGCAATTGTGCCGGTACTCAGTTTGATCCTCAGTGTGTGGAAGCTTTTCAGAAAGCCCTGGTGAATTTTGATGCTACCAGCGCTGCTTTTTCACGGGAATATCTGGATAATTTTACGGTTAAGCAGGAAAATAAAGAGAAATAGATGAACATTACAGTCGAAGAAGTAGAGCATGTGGCAAAACTTGCCAAATTAAATTTAAGTAAAGAAGAGTTAAGCACTTTTCCCGGACAGTTGGACAGTATTCTTGGCTATGCGGCAAAACTGGATGAGCTGGACACGGAAGGTGTTGTTCCCACCACCCACGCTTTTTCAAATCAAAATGCCTTCCGTGAAGATGAAAAGAAAGAATCCCTGCCGCGCAATAAAGCACTGGCAAATGGTCCTAATGAAAACGGCGAAGCGTTTGTTGTGCCCAAAATATTATAATTTTAGATGCTCGAGTGAAAATAATGAATCCTTATGAATTAAGCATTGCCCAGGCAAGAAAAGAACTGGACAATGGTACCCTGTCATCCCGAGAGTTGACAACAAGCTGTCTTGATCGCATCAAAGCAGTGGATGATACAATAAAATCCTTTCTCCTTGTAACAGAAGAAGAGGCGTTACAGCAGGCAGATGCAGCGGATAAAGCAATTGCCGCTGGTGAAACAGCTCCTCTTTGTGGAATTCCACTGGCCATAAAAGATCTGCTTTGTACCAAAGGCGTAACCACCACTTGCGGATCGAAAATCCTTGAAAATTTCGTCCCGCCTTACGACGCTACAGTTATTAAGAAATTAAAGAACGAAGGTGCTGTTCTCCTTGGTAAAGCAAGTATGGATGAATTTGCCATGGGTTCCACCTCTGAAAACTGTGCTTTTGCAATACCCGATAATCCATGGAAAGAGGATTATGTTGCCGGCGGATCTTCTGGTGGTTCGGCATCATCAGTGGCTGCCATGGAGTGTCTTGGATCCCTTGGTTCAGATACTGGCGGATCAATCAGACAACCGGCATCGCTTTGTGGAGTTGTGGGTATAAAACCAACGTATGGTCGTGTTTCCCGTTATGGTCTGGTGGCTTTCGCCTCTTCCCTTGATCAGATCGGCCCATTGAACCGTGACGTGACCGATGCGGCAATGATGATGAATGCGATCTCCGGCTATGATCCACGGGATTCCACTTCTGTTAAGCAAGATGTTCCAGACTTTACCGCTTCACTGACCAAAGGAATGGAAGGAATGAAGGTGGGAATTCCTGCCGAGTATTTCACTGATGGACTGGACGCAGATGTTGCAAAGGTCGTGGAAAATGGTATCCGGATTTTTAAAGATGCCGGAGCTGAGATAGTGGATATCACACTTCCTCACACTGAGTATTGTGTCGCTGTTTATTATTTGATAGCACCCGCTGAAGCCAGTTCCAACCTTGCCCGTTATGATGGCGTTGCTTACGGCTATCGCGCCGAAGATCCTGAGTCTTTGGAAGATATGTACAGAAGAACACGATCAGAGGCATTTGGTGACGAGGTAAAGCGACGAATCTTAATCGGAACCTATGCATTGTCTTCCGGTTATTACGATGCCTACTATAAAAAAGCGTCACAGGTAAGAACACTGATTTTACAGGATTTCCAGAAAGCTTACGAATCCTGCGATGTGATTGTATCTCCGGTAACCCCGACTCCTGCCTGGAAAAAAGGTACACATGCCGGTGATCCGCTGGCGTTATATCTGTCAGATATTTTAACCATATCTGCAAACCTTGCAGGAATTCCAGGGATTTCAGTTCCGGGAGGGTTCAGCAGTGACGGACTTCCCATCGGTATCCAGTTACAGGGTGCTCATTTTCGTGAAGATGTTCTTTTTAAAGCTGCCTATAACCTGGAGCTTGGAACAGGCCTGGCTAATAAGTGTCCTGAACTGTAGGAGAATAAAGTGAAAACACAGGTTCCCGATAATATAAAATCCATTGTTCCCTACCCTCCCGGGAAACCAATGGATGAGCTGGAGCGGGAGTACGGAGTCACAAATGCGATAAAGCTGGCTTCCAACGAGAATGCCTGGGGGAGTTCCCCTAAAGCCATTCAGGCCATACGTGACACTCTGGCTGATCTGCACCGCTACCCGGATGGTTCCAATTTTTACCTTGTTCAGGCCATCGCTGATAAACTTGGATTTTCACCCGATGAGGTGATTATTGGAAATGGCTCAGACGAAATAATTGAGTTTCTCGTAAAAGCCTTTGTGCAAAACGGGGATGAGGTTATCACCAGCCATCCATCTTTTTTGATGTACCAGAAGGTTGTGCAGGTACGAGGTGGGGTCAATACGGTGCTGCCTTTGAAGAAGATGAGTCACGATCTTGAAGCAATTCTTGCAAACATCACCGATCGTACCCGTCTCATTTTTCTTGATAATCCTAATAATCCTACAGCAACGGCTATCAAGCCTGTGGATCTGTATGAATTTTTGAGTAAGGTGCCTGAGTATGTAGTTGTAGTTCTGGATGAAGCTTATGTGGATTTCATGGATTACGACAAGCAGGTTGATGTGTATTCTTTAATTAAAAACTCAAAAGGGCGTTGTGGTGTCGTTGCTTTACGCACGTTTTCAAAGGCGTATGGTCTGGCCGGAATCCGTGTTGGTTTTGGACTTATGAGTGCGGAAGTTGCCGGATATTTACACCGTGTACGTTCACCTTTTAACGTAAATAAACTGGCTCAGGTAGCAGCAGTTGCCGCCCTTGAAGATACTGAATTTTACGAAAAAACCCTGAAAGGAACGAAAGAGGGGATGGCATGGCTGCATGAGGAAATTAAAAAACTGGGCTGTACCTGTTATCCGTCCCAGACCAATTTTTTTCTTGTTGATGTTGGTGGGGATGCCACGGAATTATACGAAGCGATGTTGTATAAAGGGGTGATTATTCGTTCCATGAAGGCCTATGGCTACAGCAAAGTAATACGTATAACAGTTGGTACAATGGAAGAGAATCAGCGTCTGCTGGCAGCTCTTTCAGAATGTTTAACAGAGCTTTCCTATAACGTATAACGCATGAAAAACAATACACAAAAAATAGTCACCATCGATGGTCCATCAGGAGTAGGAAAATCCACCATCAGCAGAAGAGTTGCTGCAAGTTTATCCTTCACCTATCTCGATACTGGCGCCATGTATCGGGCTGTAGGTTATA
>JAOZLM010000020.1:7937-11782 GCA_029934815.1 Desulfocapsa sp.
AGTTTATCCTTCACCTATCTCGATACTGGCGCCATGTATCGGGCTGTAGGTTATAAACTGCAAGCGGACAATATTGATTTAAGTGACGAAACCGCTGTTCAGCAATCTCTTGCCACAATCTCTTTACAGCTTTTACCCGCTGCCACGGAAAATGATGAGGTGAGTGTGATTCTGGATGGTCAGGATATAAGTCTTGCCATTCGCAGCCCTGAAATGTCCATGCTGGCCTCAAAGGTTTCAGCTATTCCCGCAGTACGGACTAAACTCACCCGCATGCAACAGGAAATTGGACAAAAGGGAAGTATTGTGGCAGAAGGGCGCGATACCGGAACTGTTGTTTTCCCGGCAGCCGCCTGGAAGTTTTACCTGGATGCGGATCCACAGGAACGCATGCGCAGACGAGCAGCGCAACTTCGTTTAGCGGGTAAAGATGTGGATGAAGAGGAATTACTGCAGATGATTATCAAACGGGATCATGATGATCAAAGTCGCAGTATTGCCCCTCTTTGTAAAGCAGATGACGCCGTGACAGTTGATACCAGCAGCTTAACTATTGATGAGGTTGTAGAGGAAATGCTTGGAAGGGTTGATAGCTAAGAGCTTTTCAGGCTGAAGGTTGTAGTAAATAAAAAACCTCCAGCCTGTTTCCCGCAGCTATTTTATTCGGCTATAAAATCAGCCCGACGATTCTGAGACCAGTCAAGATCGTTTTGTGCAGAAAAGAGTGGGCGTTCTTCCCCGTAACTCACAGTACGAACCCGCATAGGATCCACTCCAAGGTTTACCATATACTCTTTTACATTAATGGCACGTCGTTCACCAAGAGCCAGATTGTATTCGTTGGTTCCACGCTCATCGCAATTTCCTTCAATCACAATAACCGTGCTCAGATTATCTTTCATGTAGGTGGCGTTGGCAGTTATAACCGGTCGCATATCAGCACTTATCCCAGCCTGATCAAAGTCAAAATATACAGGACTGAAAACAACTGAGGAGCGGCCATGTTCACGCTTATACTCTTCTGTTTGGTTTTGTTCATTATTAACAGAGAGGTTGCCATACGCATCGCCATTCGAGTCCATGGACTCCGGTGCAGCCAGACCATCTTCAGAGTAGGATCCGTCGGCTGACGGGTAGTTGATATTTGTTCCACCACTCATACCGGATTCAGCGGAAGCTCCATCCGGTGGCACGACAGTTTTTTTACTACACCCGGAACTCAGCAAAAGAAAACCGGAGAGAAGGGCAGCTGTAATAAAAGTGGATTTGAGTACAGGATTCATAGAGGAACCTCGATTTGTGGGCTATTGGGAGTGGAAAATAGTTTGTATCACCATGAAGTTACATTGTAGTCGTATTGGGATAGACGTCAAGAAATTTTCGTTTGTTTCAGCAGTTGAGGATATTTTCCTTGCTACAGCTAACAGATAGTAGTATCGATCGTATATTTGAATAATAATTATAACTACTCGTGTGTTGCAACGTAAGCAATTCACCCACTTAATTAAGGAGGATATTCTGATGAAGAAAAGTGTATTGATTTTGGTTATGTTGCTCTGTTTTAGTACTTCAGCTTTTGCAGGGAAGAGCATTGTGGTGGCTGTTCCGGCTACCATTCCACCCATAGCTTTTGTTGGTGATGACGGGCAGCTTACCGGTTATTCAGTCGATTATATAAATGCTGTTGCCAAGGCTGCAGGTTTTGAAGTTGTTTTGAAAAATGTTGCATGGAGTGGGATCTTTGCGGGTCTTGTCAGAGGTGACTTTGATGTAATTTGTGGCGCAGTCTCCATCACTGAAAAACGAAAAAAAGTCGTTGATTTTACGGATAAATATTTTGATGTATGGCACGCACTTGTAGTACGTAAGGATTCTACTGTGAAAAGCCTTGCGGAGCTGAAGGGAAAAAAAGTAGGTGGTAAGCTTGGATCCGTTGGTTTTCAGGCTTTAAAAAATGTGGAGGGGATTGAGCCCGTTGTATATGAAGAAGTGAGTTTATTATTGGAAGCATTGAAAGAAAAAGAGGTCGAAGCCATCGTTTATGCTGAACCAATGGTGCATTATTATATTGAAAAACAGTATAAGGACACATTGAAAATTGCTGCTATTGTTAACAGTGATGAAGAAAAGGATCAGATAGGGATGGCTGTTAAAAAAGGAAACAGTGAAGTTTTAGACCTGTTGACCAAAGGAATGGCCGCAGTAAAAGGTGGTCCGGCAGAAAAAGAAATGAAAAAGAAATGGTTAAGCGACAGACAGAAATAAAATAATCGGATATTCCCCTTCCTTCGATTCCCGGCTTATTGCCGATCAGGGAAGGGGTTCTCCAGACAGAATCTCTCCTCTGGTAGTTTCACTTCATTTTTCCTCCTTTATCCGGTATTATATCCTTTATCGATAAGAATTCTCCTTTTGTCCTTGTACTAAATGGGGAAGATTTGTATGGTAAAGGGTTTTCTTAAATAGTTATTGCGTTTAGTATCTGCGTATCATTAACCACTTCCTTTAAATTACAGTGCTGCTATGAACAAGTTTACAAGTGGACTTTTCGGGCTCATCCTTTTCTTGTTATCACTGACTGCTTATGCTGTAGAGTCGGAGATTGCTGTTCCAACAGTATGGACAGCTAAAAACAGTGTTGCATTTTCACTAGCCAATTCACCGGATAGCCGTGTAGCTAAACAGCACATGGAAATGGCAAATGCTGTGGTGAATCAGGCAAAGGTTACCAACTACCCCCATATTGATATTTCTGCCGGATATGGGCAGACCAATAACCCCATGTACTCCTTTGGGAATATTCTGAATCAGGGTGCCTTTTCTCCTTCTATTGATTTTAACGATCCGGGTCGTACCGATAATCTCAACCTCCGCGCAGGAGTGGAGTATCGATTTTACAACGGTGGCAAAGATCAGGCCGGAATTGAAGCTGCAGAAGCAGGTCTTGCCGGATCAGAAACGGATTTACAATCGATCCACGCCCAACTGGCCTTTGAGGTTTTGCGAAGTTTTCAATCTATTATTCAGGCTCAGGAGATGCTGGCGGCAAGAAAAACCTCCCTTGCGGCGATTGATTCCTCCCTTATTGTGGCCAGGGCTCGGTACGATGCGGGCGATCTGTTAAAGGCCGATCTTCTGAATCTTGAAGTTCAGCAGTCCCGTGCCAGTGAAAATCTTATCCTTGCCGGACATGGCCTCGAACTTTCCCAAAAGATATTTCTCCATCTTCTCGGTTTACGGGAAGGAGGTGTAAAAATCTCCCCTCAATCAGGAAATGAACAAAAGCTTCCTGAAAACAGATCCTATACAGGGCGAAGTGAATTGCAGAGTCTGGTGCATGCTGAGGCGGCAGCTGAGGCACAGTTAAAAATTGCTCAATCTGGCAATTTGCCAACAGTGGATGGTTTTGCCTCCTATCAGTACGACAAGGGCTGGGTTGTAGACGGCGATGGAGACTCCTGGATGGCCGGAGTGAAAGTAAATTACCGTCTTTTTGAAGGCAATAAAACAGTTGCTGATGTTGCTAAAGCTCAGGCGTCTCTTGCAAGCATTCGTGCCCAGCGTGATAAAATGGAACTGGGTATGGATCTTGAAGTGAAGCGGGCTGATCTCAACTATCGTCAGGCTGTTCAGCGTTTGCAGGTGACTGCAAAAATGGTTGAACAGGCGGAGGAGAGTGCCCGTTTGTCAAGAACCCGTTTTCAGGAAGGGGTGATTTTGTCATCTGATCTGATTGATGTGGAAACCCGTCTCAGCGACGCACTGGTTCGACAGAGTGTGGCAAAGGCGACCATCAGAATTGCCATGGCTGATCTTAGAAGGGCTATGGGCTTAGCACAATTTGA
>JAOZLM010000020.1:11882-16184 GCA_029934815.1 Desulfocapsa sp.
ATAATATTAGGAATATGGAATGTATAAGCAATTACTGTTAACCAGCTGTCTGCTTTTGGGAAGTCTGACACTTTTTACTGCCTGTAATAATCAGGAAGCACACGAAAAGGCTGAAACTACTCCTTTGCCCACCGTGGCTGTGACTATTGAAGAGCTAAAAGAACTGACTGCTCCCTCCCGTTTAGAAGTCGTGGGAACCCTTGAAGCCGTTGAACGCGCTTCAATCTCAGCGAGAATTTCCGGACAGATTATTGAACTCCCTGTGGTTTTAGGCTCCAAAGTGAACGAAGGGGATCTGCTGGTCAAGGTCAGTGCCGGCGAGATTTCTGCCAAAGTGCTGCAGGCTGAAGCGCAACTTTCTCAGGCACGTCGAAATCTTGCCCGTGAAAGTAAACTGCAAAAGCAGGGCGCATCCACCAAAGAAACTGTAAAATCACTGCTTGATGCTACCCGTATTGCAGAAGCGGCTTTTGAGGAAGCCCGGACGATGCTCGATTACACAACTATTTCCGCTCCGTTTTCCGGAACTATTACTAAAAAAATTGCAAATATCGGTGATCTTGCATCACCCGGTATAGTTTTACTTATGATAGAAAATGGCGATGCACTGCAGGTGCTTGCTCAAGTACCAGAATCGCTGTTGCTTACCGTAAAACAGGGAGATACTGTTCCCGTTCAGATCCCGGCTGCATCACTGATCATTGAAGGTGTTGTGGCTGAAGTTGCACCCGCCGCAAATCCTTTGTCCCGTACAGCTCCTGTTAAAATAAATATTCCTTTCAGTTCTGATTTACGGGTTGGGCAGTTTGCCAGAATAGGTCTTAGTGGAAAGGATGAAAAGACCATAATGCTGGCAAATTCTGCGGTGCTTTCTAAAGGGCAGATGGATATTGTTTTTGTACATGATGAGTCGACCCAAACAGCGCATATGCGGATTGTTAAAACCGGTGCTGTGCATGGTGAGCAGGTGGAAATCCTTGCAGGTCTTGAAGCGGGTGAGCGGGTTGTTGTTTCCAGTGTGGAGCGGTTGCAGGATGGGCAACCCCTCGAGGTTCAGTAATTGACCATGAAAGAGAGCAAACAGGAATTTGAACACCCGGGATTTGCCGGACGAATGGCTGCAGCCTTTGTTGATTCAAAATTAACAGCGGTCGGAATCTTAGCCTCCATGTTGCTTGGAGTTATGGCACTTATGATGCTGCCCCGTGAGGAAGAGCCTCAGATCAAGGTGCCCATGATTGATGTCATGGTGAGCATGCAGGGCGCAACACCCAAGGAGATTGAAACACAGGTTTCCATCCCCATGGAAAAACTGCTCTATGAGCTTCCGGGTGTTGAATATATCTATTCCACTTCCATGGCCGGGCAGAGCTTACTGGTTGTTCGATTTTATGTGGGTGAAAATCTTGAAACTTCAATTGTCAGACTCAATCAGAAACTGGCAACGAATTTTGAGCGCGTACCCCATGGTGTTTCTCCACCTCTGATCAAACCGCATATTATTGACGATGTTCCCATCCTGGCACTAACCCTGCACTCGAAGAAATATGATCACTTCACCCTGCGCAGGCTGGCGGCAGAAGTGGATGATGCAGTAAAGAGTATTCATAACGTTGCTGAAACAACTCTCATTGGCGGCACCCGTCGTCAGATTCGTATTCAATTTGATCCACTATTACTTGCTTCCCGAAATCTTACCGTTTCCCAGCTGATTCCTGCATTGCAACAGGCCAATCGTCAGAGTTTTTGCGGAAAAGTTAAGGTGATGAACGAGGAAGTCCTCCTGCAAAGCGGTACTTTTTTACGTGATAAAAAGGAAGTTGGTCGTGTGGTGGTGGGTGTTTACGGTGGCAGCCCTGTGTACCTTGATGAAGTGGCCACAATTCTTGACGGGCCGGAAGAGCCGAATAACTATGTTTTATTCGGGGAGAAAACAGGGCACAGTGAAGATCCGGCAGTAACCCTGTCCATTGCCAAACGCCCCGGTTCCAACGCTGTGAGTGTTGTAGATGAAGTACTTGAAAAAGTAGAAACATTGAAAGGAACCCTGATTCCTTTTGATGTAACAATGACAGTGACCCGTAATTACGGGGAGACTGCAGCTGAAAAATCCAATGAATTGCTGCTGCACATGGGGATTGCAGTTTTTGGTGTGGCACTGCTTATCCTGTTTTTTCTTGGTTGGCGGGAATCCACCGTGGTTATGTTGGCGATTCCCTCAACGCTGGCTCTCACTCTGATGGTATTTTATCTGTACGGGTATACCCTCAATCGAATTACGCTTTTTGCCCTGATTTTTTCCATCGGAATTCTGGTGGATGATGCCATTGTGGTTGTTGAGAATATCGTGCGCCACATGCGGCTTCCCGGATCCCGTGAAAAAAACATGGTGACCATTGCCATTGAAGCGGTAATTGAAGTCGGAAACCCTACACTACTAGCTACCTGGGCGGTAATTGCGGCTATTTTACCCATGGCATTTGTGGGCGGTCTGATGGGGCCTTATATGCGTCCTATTCCAATCGGGGCATCAGCGGCCATGGTCTTTTCTGTGATTATTGCCTTTAGTGTGACTCCCTGGGCATCAGTAAGGATTTTGAAAAAGAAAGATTCCGGCAGCGAAGAAGAGATTGACGAAGATCACGCTCCGGATGATGCCTTTACCCGTCTCTATCACCGGATAATGGATCCGCTTATCAATTCCGGTTTTGCCCGTTTTGTGTTCTTTGTGGTGATCATTACCATGCTGCTTGCTGCCTGTTCCATGGTCTATTTTGGCATGGTCAAAGTGAAGATGCTTCCCTTTGACAACAAAAGTGAGTTTCAGGTAATCCTTGATATGCCGGAGGGTTCTACCCTTGAACAAACCAGCAAAGTGGCACTGGAGATGGCGAAAGTAATCAAGCAGGATCCCACTGTTGTGAACTATCAGGTATATGCAGGTGTTGCTTCACCCTACAATTTTAACGGTTTGGTGCGACACTATTTTTTGCGCGAAGGTCCAACTGTTGCCGATATTCAGGTGAATCTCCTTCCAAAAGGAGAACGCAGTTTACAGAGCCATGATATTGCTGTTCGGGTTCGTCCGGCAATTGCAAAAATTGCTGCAAAATACGGAGCAACGGTGGCTGTTGCCGAAGTTCCTCCGGGACCTCCTGTGTTGCAAACTCTGGTTGCGGAAATTTACGGTCCAAGTGATGAAAGCCGGGTAAAACTGGCTGCGGCAGTGAAGGATATTTTTGAAAGCACCGAAGGTGTCGTAGATATTGACTGGTATCAGGAAACAGAGCGGAAAAGATTACTTATTACGGTGGATAAAGAAAAAGCTGCATTAAATAATATCTCGGAAGGTGAAATTACAAGAGCCGTTCGGATAGGAATGCGGGGGCTGGCCATAGATCAGTTTCATGAGCCGCGTGATAAGGAAGCAATTAGGATTGTCCTTGAGTTGCCGCAATTTATGCGGGCATCCCTTGAGGGGGTGTTAAACATTGGTATGCGTTCAGATATGGATCCTGCGGCGCCACTGGTGCCGATTCGTGAACTGGTACGTGTGGAGAAGGTTCCTGTTGCGCAGCCTATTTACCGTAAAAACCTGAAACCTGTGATCTATGTTACCGGTGATGTGGCCGGTGAAGTTGCAAGCCCTGCTTATGCGATTTTTGCAATGAATGAGCGTCTGGCTGAACTTAATCCAGCTGATTTTGGCGGAACAGGAGACAAAATTGAGCTCTACAATCTGAATCAACCTTTTACCAACGATGAGCCATCCATGAAGTGGGACGGTGAGTGGCATATTACATTGGAAGTATTCAGAGATCTCGGCCTTGCCTTCTGTGTGGTGATGGTTCTTATCTATATGTTGATGGTGGGCTGGTTTAAAGATTATATGACGCCCCTTGTGGTGATGGCTGCCATTCCATTCTCCCTTATTGGTGTGCTCCCGGCGCACTGGGGATTTGGCGCATTTTTCACAGCCACTTCCATGATTGGTTTTATGGCCGGTGCCGGGATTGTGGTGCGAAATTCCATTATTCTGGTGGATTTTATAGAACTTCGAATCAGCCATGGCCTGCCCCTGGCTGAAGCTGTGGTAGAGGCTGGAGCAGTTCGTTTTCGGCCAATGTTGCTTACCGCTTTGGCGGTAATGGTGGGTGCTTCTGTTATTCTTGCTGATCCTATTTTCCAGGGGCTTGCTATTTCGTTGATGTTTGGTGAAATAGCTTCGCTGCTGGTCAGTCGTATGGCTGTTCCTGTATTGTATTTTATGTTGAAGGATCATGAACATAAAAAACTGGAACA
>JAOZLM010000181.1 GCA_029934815.1 Desulfocapsa sp.
GGTCTTTAGGCACCTCGATGTCGTCGGTAAGGGCAGAACCTCCAATTTTATCAAGATCAAGGTTCAGGATAAGGTGTTTGCTCACCTGATTTGCTTTGGCAAGCCAAGTGGCTTTCTCAAGTTCAATGGTTTGTTTCTGGCCATATCGAAAACTCAGGCAGTAGCAACTGTAACCGGCATCTTTGGCAATGGCCAGGACGGTTGTCGAATCAAGGCCTCCACTAAAAAGGATAACCGCTTTTTTGTTTTTTACAGAGTGCATCATGGTGTAATTCCTTCAAGAAAAAGGGGAATAAATTTTGTGATTTCGATTGACTCAGGAGTCACTTCTGCTTGATACGCAAGGATCTGGACACCTTTTTTTGCAACTTCACTAAGGGTTTTAGCGTAAAGTGGGTCAATATGAGCTGCTGGTTTGAATTTATCAGCATCATTACGTTGAATACAGAAAAAAAGTACGCCCTGATGCCCTTGCTCCACAAGCATTGCCAGTTCGTTAAGATGTTTTGTGCCACGGGCAGTGACCGCATCGGGAAACATTGCCCAACCATCTTCCACCAGCGAACAGGTTTTGATCTCCACGTAGATTTTTTCATCTCCACGCTCAAGCAGCAGGTCAAGTCGACTGGATTTGGATGTTTTTACTTCACGGGTCAGTTTTTCAATTTTCTGTAGCTCTTTTATCCGGCCATCCATTATGGCTTCTGCCACAATCCCGTTGGTGAGCATGGTGTTAATACCAATCCAGGTACCATCGACCTGCACCATTTCAAGTCCCTGCGGATATTTCCGTTTGGGATTGGGAGAAGTGGAAAGCATAACTTTACTACCGGGTGCAGAACAGCCCCGCATGGAACCGGAATTCGGGCAATGCACTGTGATTTCCTGTCCTTCGTCGGTTACAACATCGGCCAGGAATCGTTTGTAACGTTTAACCAGAGTGGCTTCCTGTAGAGTGTTTGTAAAAAGCATTGTTCCCAAAAGTAAATTATTTAGTGAAAAATTAGTCTTTGAAGATGAAGAATCGCATAAAATACAGTATAAAGAACACAATTCAAGGGGGAAAGTTCAAAATGTCTTTCCCCGCACGTTACATTACCCCCGAACAGGAGAAGCATTGTCATGATATTAGGGCTTAATGGCATGGGTCGTATTGGAAAACTCTCGTTATGGCATCACGTATCGAGAAAATATTTTTCAGAAATTGTGGTTAACGTCGGCCGGGAAATCGGTTGCGGACTAAATGATCTTGCCGCATCTGTTGAGCGTGATTCGTCATTTGGACGTTTGGGTACGTACCTTCACGGTCACAAAGGCGGACGAGTGATTGAAGAGTTAAATGAAGAAGCCGGGACCATGGTTATTAATGGTGTGCCGGTAAAATTTTTGCGTACTGCACGAAATCCAAAAGATATCGCCTGGCAGGAAAATAATGTGAAGCTGGTGGTGGATACCACCGGTGCATTTACCGACCCCACTGCAGATGCGGAAGGTGGTTGGGGATCGCTTCGCGGTCACTTACAGGCTGGAGCCGAGAAGGTGATGTTATCTGCTCCATTTAAAATCAAATCAAAAGGTCTGGATATGCCGGATGATGCCATAACCGCTGTTATGGGCATTAATGAAGAGGATTATGACGCATCAAAACATGCGCTTATCTCTGCTGCATCCTGCACCACCACTTGTCTTTCCTATATGATTAAACCGCTGATGGAATCCGTCGGTGCGGAGAATTTTTTAAGTGCCTCCATGGTGACCGTCCATGCGGCCACAGGAAGCCAGAAGGTGCTGGATAGCTTACCTAAATCAGGTGCGGCAGATCTTCGTAAAAACCGTTCTATTCTTAATAATATTATTCTTACTACCACAGGTGCTGCCAAAGCATTGGTGCTTGTTATTCCTGAAATGAAATCCATCGGATTTATTGCAGAATCAGTTCGTGTCCCCACATCTACTGGTTCATTGATTGTCCTTGTTTTAAATATTCAGGACGATCTGGATTCTCCGATAAAACGGGATAAAATCAATGGGATTTACCGTGAATATGCGGCAAACAGTCCATATCTCGAATATTCTGAGGCGCAAAATGTTTCCTCAGATATCATTGGTGTTCCGGAAGCTGCGGCTGTAATTGAGAGTACAGAGACGCACACCCGCACAGCCTCGATTCCGGTTAATCTGGAGAAGTTAAAGAGTTGCTCTGTGGATGCCGGTGCGGATCATATCCTTAATGTTCCAATCACCCAGGCCGTTGTGTATGGCTGGTATGATAATGAGCTTGGCAGTTACACTAATATGCTTGGTGATCTGACACTTGAAGTTGCCGGTAATATGTTATAAACGATGTTGATTCGTCCCATGGTCGCTGCCGATGTGGTGGCTGTGGAAGACCTTGAAACTCAGTTTCCTTCGCCCTGGACGGGGAAGCAGATTTTTGCTGAGCTTGATCGCAAATCCGGTATCAGCCTGATTGCCGAAAATAAAGAAGGAGTTGTCGGCTGGTGTTGTGGAATGGCTACGGCTCCTGAGGCCGAACTGTTTAAAATTGCAGTTGCTGCAAACAGACAACGGCGGGGTGTGGCAAATTTCCTTTTACAGGAACTTGTCATTTTGCTTGTTGGAAGACGTGTCGAGCAGATCTATCTGGAAGTGCGATCTGCAAATATTCCAGCCCGTGCATTGTATCGTTCATCTGGCTGGAAAGAGCAGGGAAAACGGAAGAACTATTATACTAATCCTGTGGAGGATGCAATTCTGCTGGTTCGCAATCTGGCACCGGTATTGGATGGTAAACCAACATGAGTACCTTCACCAAATTCTTTTCAGAAAAACATGAAAAGAATTTATAAGTTACTAAAAATTAACGGGAATATATGAATACAATTCGTGATCTTGATCTGAAGGAAAAACGTGTGCTTGTCCGTGTAGATTTTAACGTTCCCATGGATGAAGCAAAGAATATCACCGATGATATTCGTATTCAAAGGGCACTGCCCACCATTCAGTATATTCTTAAGCAGGGTGGAAAGCTAATTCTCTGTTCCCATATGGGACGTCCTAAAGGTCAGCGAAACGAAGAGTTCAGTCTGGCACCAGTTGCAGCGCATCTTGCCAAAATTCTTGGTCGTGATGTGAAACTTGCACCGGATTGTATCGGCGACGAAACAGAAGCGCTGGTTGCCGCCATGTTACCCGGTGATGTGGTTATGCTTGAAAATCTCCGATTTTACAATGAAGAGACAGAGAATGATTCGGAATTTGCAGCAAAAATAGCCCGCATGGCAGACGTTTACGTAAACGATGCTTTTGCCGTTTCCCACCGTGCTCACGCATCAGTTGTGGGGATTCCTGCAAACGTTGCCGAAAAAGCTGCCGGAAATCTATTACAGACAGAAATGGATTTTTTCCATAAGGCAATGGATGTGCCTGTGCGCCCACTTGTTGCTCTGGTAGGTGGCGCAAAAGTCTCTTCTAAACTCGGTGCTCTCGAAAACATGCTGGATAAAGTCGACAGTATGATAATCGGTGGTGCCATGGCCAACACTTTTTTAAAGAGTCAGGGCATTGATATGGGAGCCTCAAAAACAGAAGATGATCTCCTTGATACAGCCCGTGAATTTATCGAAAAAGCGGAAGCCAAAGGCGTGAAAATCTATCTTCCTGTGGATTTTGTGGCGGCAGAAAAGTTTGCAGCAGACGCAGTACATAAAAATGTAACATTTCGTGATGTGCCTGCAAATTGGATGGCTCTTGATATCGGGCCAGCCAGTACAATCTTCTTTCAGGAAGCGCTGACGGATGCGAGAACAATCGTATGGAACGGTCCCATGGGAGCTTTTGAGATGGACGCGTTCGCAAGAGGCACAATGGCTATTTGTCAGACTGTTGCATCATCCCATGCCATGTCAATTACAGGTGGCGGTGATTCCAATGCGGCGGTGAAAAAGTCTGGAGAATCAGCCAATATTTCATATATGTCCACAGGTGGTGGAGCTTTCCTGACTTTGATGGAAGGAAAAACTCTACCCGGTGTTGAAGCTCTGCAATAAGAGCAATCCAAGGAGATAAATAAAATGCGTAGACCACTGCTTGCAGGAAACTGGAAGATGCACACCAATATACTTGAAGCGTATCTGTTGGTTGCTGAAATCGGAAAATGTGCTGCCGGTCTGAATGATCGTGATGTGATTCTGGCACCACCCAATGTTGCGTTGAACGCCGTTTCCAGGGTGCTTCTCGATAGTGATGTGCTCCTGGCTTCTCAAAATGTGTGCTGGGCCGAAGAAGGTGCCTTTACAGGTGAGATTTCTCCAGCCATGGTAAAGTCCGCTGGTGCTGTTGCCTCAATAATAGGGCATTCTGAGAGACGCCAGATATTTCATGAAGATGATGAAATGATCAATAAACGAGTTCTCGGAGCAGTAGAATATGGGCTTATCGCCATCTTCTGTATTGGCGAAACACTGGAAGAGCGCGAAAGTGATACTACATTCGATATTCTGGAAGCACAGATCAGAAAAGGTCTTGCCGGTGTGACAGCAGAAGCTATGAAAAATATGGTCGTGGCCTATGAGCCGGTATGGGCAATTGGCACCGGAAAAACAGCCAGCAAAGAACAGGCTCAGGAAGTTCACGCCTTTATCCGAAAACTTTTAGCAGAAATATATGAAAAAGCTATTGCCGACTCCGTAAGAATATTGTATGGTGGCTCGGTTAAACCTGATAACGTTGACGAGCTGATGGCGCAGCCCGATATTGATGGCGCTTTAGTTGGCGGCGCAGCACTGAATGCTGAGTCGTTTTGTCGCATTATAAATTTTAATTGAGACGTACTGATTAATGACAACTATATTAACAGTTGGTCATATTGCTGTTTGCTTATTTCTGGTAATTATCGTCCTTCTCCAGCATGGAAAAGGTGCTGATGCCGGAGCTGCATTTGGTGGTGGCGGATCCAGCCAGTCGCTGTTTGGCTCTGAAGGACCAATCTCTTTACTGAATAAAATAACTACCTTTGCAGCCATAGTTTTTATGGTAACTTCTGTAAGTTTGGCGTATCTTTCGTCAACATCAAGTACCGGATCTGTAATGAACTCTGCGGTCACCGTACCAGCAGCAAATACAGAACAGGCTGTTCCGGAAAGTCCAAAGGTAATTCCAATGCCCACAGCGGCACCGGAAGAAGCAGCACCCGCTCCAGAGGCTCCAAAAGCCAAAGAGTAGCATTAAAAGAAACACATAATTGTGTGCCGAAGTGGTGGAACTGGTAGACACGCTGTCTTGAGGGGGCAGTGA
>JAOZLM010000182.1 GCA_029934815.1 Desulfocapsa sp.
ACTTCTCTGTCTTACTCAAACTCTGCAGCCCATTCAGCCCACGATCCATCATGAACCTTCACATTCTCATATCCAAGATACTCAAGTACCATATATAACTCTGCCGCCAGCATGTTGGTATTACAGGTGGTGATAATGGTTTTATCTCCTGACCCACTGCTGATTCCGGCATTGGAAAACAACCAGGCCAGACGTTTCGTGGGATAGAGTTCTCCCTGGCTGTTGCGAAGGGTGTGCAATGGAAAACTGATAGCTTCCGGGACAGCACCACCTTTACCGGCAATATCACTTCTGACCATATCACCGTTGTGCTGGGCAACATTACGGCTATCAACAACAATGGCCTGACCGGATCCCATAAGTTCTATGATGTCATGATTGTTCACGAGAAGTTCAGGCGAATTTGCAAGGGGATATTTTCTGGCTGTAACTTTTGGTGCGCGACCCTTAGCGGTTTTATAGCCCTTTTTTTGCCAGGATTCTATGGTGCCATCAAGAAATGAAATGTTTTTATGTCCAATCATTTGCAAGGCGAGAAAGGCGACGCCTCGCCCACTGTGCCCATCATCGTATATAACAACCCGTTTCTTCGGGGTCAGACCAAGGCGTGGTCCTGCTAACAGTTTTGCCAGTTTTTCGGCTGTCTGCATCATGTAGGGAGGAGACGCATCAGCAGGTGTTCGAAAGAGACAGAAACAGAGGTGGTAGGCTCCGGGAATGTGAGCTTTCTCATACTGGTCTCTGGTACGGGTGTCAAGAATAACAAGATTCTTATCTCTTCTGTGCTTTTTCAGCCATTCTACTGTTACCCGCATGGCAGGGTCGGACTGAGTGGGAGAGAGAATGAAAGATCGTTTTGCCTGCACAGGTCCGGGAATGTCGGCACTCTTTAGCGCAACGTGTCTGTTGGTAACGATCATGTCAAAAGGCATGGAATCCTGAGTCAGAAAAAGTTCTTTATTGCCGTGACAATGGTTACAATCAGCACTTTGCCATGTCCTTCGCTGAATCGTGTGGGGCGATGCGCGTTTGTAGGTTGGCAATGCCGAGTAGTTCTTCATTTTGCCTATGCTGTCTTTGAATGTATCTCTTTGAACAGCTACTTCTCGTAACAGAACAAACCGAGGCCCTTTTTTGTCGGGATTTAACCCAATTTTAAACCCCTTAAATGAAGGTGAAGATTGTGAGTAGACTACTCCGTCTTTGTCAGTTCCAATATGACAGGAGTTGCAGTTCTGATAGGGAGCAGCATGGCATACTGCGCAGGAAACGTTTTTATGGAGCACATGCTCTGGCATCGGGCTATCACTGATTGTATCATGGCAATCAACACATTCAATTTTAGCGGAGAAATGATACCGGTTCTCGCCTTTCTCTGCAGCTGTATGTAATTCGTCTCCACCATGACAACTGGTACAGGTCATATTGTATTTACGATAATGTATATCTCCACTTCCTTTTTTGCCGATAAAATCAGTACCGGTGGGAGAGGTATGGCAGGGTAAACATGTGTAAATAAAATTCGGTTTTTTACTGAAAAAGTGGCCTTTTTGTAAGCCACCACCGGCAACGTCAGGCCTGCTGACATGACACGAACCGCAACTGCCCTGATGACAGCTTAAACATTGCTTATCAAGGACTGTATCTTTTAGTTTTGTGAGCTGATCGGCGGAACATCTTTTGTCAAGAGTCTGGTACAAGGGAGCTGCCTGCATATGCAGAGAAGCGCTGCCGCTTTTGCTGATATCAGCATGACATTGACCGCAGGTAGCTTCGCTGTCAAGGCTTGGGTCGCTGACTAAACCTTCATGGGCGATGGCCGGGTCGTCACTGTCAGGATTACCCTGATGGCAGAGGTGACAGGGGATCTGTCCATGGGGAGATTGTAAAAAACCTTCGTCCACAAGCATTTTTTCGAACAAGTCAAAAGGTGCTTGTTTTACTCCGTATCCTTTTCCATGCTGCATGGGAGAGATTTCGGAATCGTCCTCACCAAACATAATAGCATCTTCGGTAAGCTCATCCATAAGGCCACTGTCAGTATGACAGATGGCACATTGAGTGAGTTCGGCAGCGGTTGCAGGACTAAAAGATGGTGTTGCGAGTAGAAGCAGTGCTGAACACAAGAGTACAAAAGGTTTGGCAGAGAACATGGATATCTCCTGCAAGGCGTTATGAAGAGTGGGAATGGGAAAGAAAAGAGGCAGACCGATAGTAAACCGACCTGCCTCTTCTGTAGCATGAACTGCTTAAAACAACTGTCTGTTACCAGCGGTATACAAGGTTCATGTAATAATTCCACATGCTGTCGGTAACGGGCAGGAAGGAGTCAAGGGCGTTAAGATCCGCAATCTTGACAGGGGCACCCATGGGATTCCCGCTTCCTGAATAATCATAATCATAATATTGAGCACCCATGGAGAGGGTGAGCTTGTTGCCAACCAGTGGGTGGTTGTAAAAGAGCTCGTATACAGAACCGCGTGTTGCGAGTTTTGATCCTGCGGGATTATCCTCGCCACCGGTAAAAGCAATCCAGTATTTGGAACCGTAGTTGTACTCAAATCCGATACTCGCTTCCCATGGAAGGAGAGTTTTTACACCACCCCAGAACGAATAACCTGTACGGTTGTTTTGTTCGCCATTGGAGTTCAGTAAACCGTCGGTACCCATAAACTGCATCATTGCATTTGCTGAGATACCAGAAGGTTTTGCATAACTGAGTGCAAAGTCACCAAAGAAGCTGATATCTCCAATCTGTGTCTGTCCGAGCAGGGTAACAATATCAATAGAGCCAATATTAGATGTTGGTTCTGTACGGCTTATATAAGCGCCATCATTGGCAGCCATCTGGAACTGGTCATATCTGCCGTCGTTGTCTGCATCAAAACCGTTCAGAGTGAAAGGCTGAACCACAAGGCCGGTGAAACCATCAGTCACGTTAAATGCATGGGCATACATGTTGACGATCTTGCTATTCTCATCTTCGTAAAGATTGGCAATCCAGCCGGCAAACTGCATATCATCAACATCTGAATTGTAGGACATGGAATAGGAATTTCCGGATCCGACACCTGATTCAAAGCCAACTCCCCAGCACATCTTGAAATTTGCACCGGGAATGCCGGTTACTTCGCCAAGGCCAAAGCCAAGTGACGCTCCATCAAACTGCCAGTTGATTCCGTGAGCCATGGGAGACCCGCCAACCATACTGGAGGTACTGAATTCTGAAGGGGCACCGCCAATGGCAGGACGTCGACCTAAGGAAAAATGGTAACCCACATCTCCCATATCGCCAAAATAAGTGAAAAATGCTCGTTCTACACGAAGAGCAGAGTCGCTTCCATTGGAGTGCACGTTGCCATCCATGGTCACAGCATTGGGGCCGCCGTTATACCACTTTACTCCGGTAGAATCGCCAAATACTTTGGCTGCTGAAAGGCGACCAACAAAAGAGAGTGATCTGGTGGGTTTTGCTTTCAGATCAAGGCGAATACGGCTGGTAAATAAAGCATCATTGCTGATAGACTGTTTTTCAGCACCCTGCTGTCTGAACATGGCTTTGTACTGTTCCATGTCTGCAGCGGAAAACCGGGAGCCTGCCATGGCCATTTGGCCAATCTGAATCTGGGTTGCCATCGGCATGGTCTTCACATCCATGTGGATGGAATTAAACTGTGTTTCCAGCTCCACTCCCATTGTTATCCGATCCATCGCTGTGTGTTTTTCGGCATCTCCAAGTCGTTCATCTATTTCATCAACTACATCCATTACCTCAGTTACCTGAGCATCCTGCTCTTCTTTCATTTCAAGACTCATATTCAACATCTCTTCAGCAGAAACAAGCCGGTCGTTAAGATCCATAACGATGTTTTTTAACATCTCAATCTCATTGATAAGCTCTTGTTGCGAAGGTGTTGCCTGACCACCGAAAGCCGTACCGGCAAACAGCTGTGCGGACATCAGAACACCGGCAAGACCGATCATTGTATAACGCTTTGTCATGTTTTTTTCTCTGCAGAAGGATGATTGATGGTAACTATTACTAATTAAAGGTTTTTCTTTATCCATCTTATTTTTAGTAGAGCTAAGGGCGCTTTGTCAAGGAGAAAGGCAATTTTTAGCTAGGGTATAGGTAACTATAGGAATTCATTTAAAACTTAAATAGCTGTTATCTCAGCTCTGTCACCCTTATTCGTTTCATTTCACAGAAAGAGGTGTTATAGTTTTCTTATTTTTGAATGTGGATATAAGTTGTTAGGTTTTTAAGGTGAAAATGAGGAGAGGGAAATGGGGATTAGATCAAAATTTATTATAATTATTACGGTGTTGAGTTTGCTGGCAACCATCGCTATTGGTTACACGAGTTATATGCTGAGCCGGCAGAGTGCCATTGCAGAAGCGAAAAGTAAGGGCGAGATCATTTATAACTATATTAAAGCAAGTGGTAAATTTTTTGGTAAATATCAGTATCCGTTGATCATGGAAGATAACATGGATAAGGACAGGTTTATTCCTGAGTTGATGTCTAAATTTGTTGTTAGTCGTATGGAATTCGAGATTTTTCAGGAAACCCTCGAAGGATATCTCTTCAAACAGGCAACTCTTGATCCTCTCTGGCCTGATAATAAGGCTGATGCTGATGAAAAGAAAGTGATTGCTTACTTTGAGGCCAACCCTGAAGCAGTAGAGTCACAGGGTATGATGCAAAAAGGTGGGGATAATTATTTCTATACGGCACGACCCATCCGTATAGAGAAGGCTTTCTGTCTCACCTGTCATGGTGATCCGGCAGATGCTCCCGGTGACCAGCGTGATATTTATGGTACTGAAAATGGATATAACTGGTCCATGGGTGAAACGGTTGGTACTTCGATTGTTTATATTTCCATCTCTAAAGCCATGGTAGATGCAAAACAGTCTGCCCTGAAGATTTTCACAGTGGGTATTGTTTGTTTACTGGTGACGATCATTTGTATTTGGATTTTCCTTGATCGTTCTGTTGTTGCTCCTATTATCAGACTGTCCGGGTCTGCAAAAGACATCAGTATTGGTAAAAACCTTTGTGATTCAATTCATACAGAGTCAAATGATGAAATTGGCGGCCTTGCTAATTCCATTGATCGTATGCGAATCAGTGTGAATAAGTTGCTGAAAAGAACATGCGGGCCGGGAAAAAAGAAAGGGATTTAAGACAATAAAAACATGAAAATATTACTTTTTACGAGTTTGTCAAATATGATAAACTCGTAAAAAGCTCCAGCGCTGTCATTCCGGA
>JAOZLM010000183.1 GCA_029934815.1 Desulfocapsa sp.
CTGTGCCGGCTTATGATCCTAAGCTTGTTCGGGGTTGCATGATTCCGGTGCCTGAGAATGAACGACAAGGCCCCATAAAACGCTGATGGATTCGGAAAAATTCTTCATCTGCTTCGTTGCTGCATTTTTTATTCAATTACGACGTACCTTAGTACGCCGAAATCAAATAAAAAATACGCGCCTCGCATATGAAGCTTTTTACGAATCCATCTGGTATTAAGATTTCCCTTTCTGACGACGCAAAATCCCGTTTAGTTTTCCCTGCTCAAGGGGGGGATCTGTATACAGCAAGACACGGTTCCCGGGGTTCGCCCGTACTGTCTCTTCCCCTTTTTCTGTTTCCATTCGCTGAACGACAACGGGTATGCACTCCATCCCAGGCAGCATATACTCTATGGAATATCCGGTTTCTAAAACATTTCTAGCTTCTACAAGGGGGGCTACACCTTCCTTTCGAATCACTGCTACAGGTTCCACTTCCATATCCACACGGGTTGTGGTGTAGATCATTTCTGAACCTCCGGGAACCTGTTTGAAAAAATTTTCAGTACCTCCCCGGGTTCCGGTTTTTGCAATTTCTGTGGCCAGGATTTCCGGCAGTTTGATTTCCGCCGGATTCTTCCAGGCTTCTTCGGGAAGTTCTTTTAGAAAATCGAGGGCTGCACGGTAGATACGGGTGACACCGCCTACATAGAAAATGGATTTCATACGGCCTTCAATTTTCAAAGAATCGGCACCGCTTGCCACCAGTTCCGGCAGACCTTGCAGCAAACACAAATCCTTTGAATTAAAAATATAGGTTCCACGATCATCCTCTTCTACGGGGAAATATTCCCCGGGACGTTTTTCCTCGACCAGTTTATATTTATATCTGCATGGATGCGCACAAGCGCCCTGATTGGCATCTCTACCTGTCATATAATTGGAGAGCATGCAGCGACCGGAATAGGAAATACAGATTGCACCATGCACAAAAATCTCAAGCTCACCACTTACCTCAGCACGTACTTCTTCAAATTCCTGCAAAGAGAGCTCCCGGGCGAGGTTCAAACGACTGACGCCCTGTTCAAACCAGAATTTTGCGGCTTGGGCATTGGTCACATTCGCCTGAGTGGACAGATGAACCGGGATCTCGGGAACTGTTTTTCGTGCACGGAGCAGAATGCCGGGATCAGAAATAATCAGAGCATCCACCCTGGCATCCCGCAAGCTAAGCAGATACTGGTCAAGGTCTGCAAAATCACGATTATGGGCTAAAATATTAATCGTTATATAAACCTTTACGCCATGTTCATGGGCGTACTCCACAGCCTCTTTCATGACCTGATCACTGAAATTTCCTGCTTTGGCTCGCAGGCTGAACTGTTTACCACCCATATATACGGCATCCGCACCATAATGGATTGCGGTCACCATTTTCTCAAAGTTTCCAGCTGGCGCCAGGAGTTCAGGTATGGTGGGGACGTGAGCTTTGCTGCTTTCTTTTTTATTCATTGTAGACTATTATTTTATGATGTCTGAGGGAGATATGTTGTTTCTTTAAGTTACCTTACTTTGCACAAAAACACCTCGCAAAATACTACATAATACCAGAGAAGACGCCATAAAAATAGAACCGGTTTCTTTCCGGAACAAGGCAATGAAACCAAAGTAAAACAGATATGGAGAAACAGAAGATTGGCATAGCAATGAGCGGAGGTGTGGATTCCACAGCCTGTGCATTGCTCTTGCGTGAGAAATACAAGGTTCATGGTTTCTTTATGCAACTGGCACAACCTGATTTTGCTGAGCAGCTGCAACGGGTACAAAGCATTGCTGACAAGTGCGATATCCCACTCCAGGTCATTGATCTTCGCAGTCAGTTTCAGGAGAAAGTATTACACTACTTTTCCACATCTTATCATAATGGCAGTACCCCTAACCCGTGTATGGTCTGCAATCCTGAGATCAAATTTGGTTTATTTATGGACGCAGTTATTGCACAGGGGATGGAAAAAGTTGCCACCGGTCATTATACAAATATCGTAGAGAAAAATGGTTGCTTGTATCTGCAACAGGGAAAAGATGTACGGAAAGACCAGTCCTATTTTCTGGCAAGGCTCTCACAAAAACAATTGGGTCGGGTTCTGTTTCCTCTGGGGAATATGCTGAAAAATGAAGTATACGATTTTGTAGAGACGCAAGGGTTTACAGATTTCAGAGGGCAGGAAAGCCAGGATATCTGTTTTCTTGGAACTGAATCTATTGGTAGTTTCTTACAAAAGCAGGATGATGGCACTTCCCCCGCTGGTGATATTGTGAACATAGCAGGAGAAATCCTTGGAAAACACAATGGAATCTGCAATTACACAATCGGACAGCGTAAAGGACTTGGAATATCAGCAGCCGCGCCCCTGTATGTTATTCAAATTGATGCAAAACATAATCGCATTATTGTGGGTGGCGATGATGAACTCTTTCGGGATGCCATTGAAATCAAAGATCTTCTCTGGAACTGTGACGAAAAACTAACAACCGATCAGAGTTACCGGGTTCGCATCCGTTACGGACATCATGGAGGAGAAGCAAACATCGAACATCTTCCCGAGAAACGTTGTCGTATACTATTTAAAGAAAAACAGAGAGCTGTCACCCGTGGACAGTTTGCAGTCATTTACGATCAGGATTTGATTCTTGGCAGCGGTGAAATTATTTGAAGAAAAAAATCATCATCAATACTCTGGGGTGCAAGGTCAACCAGTATGAATCTGCCGCATTTCTTTGTGCTTTTGAAGAATCCGGATGTGAAACAGCAAAGACTGGAGAAGATGCAGATATCGTGGTGATCAACACCTGCACTGTAACAGCAAACGCAGGAGCAGAATCCCGTAAAACAGTGCGTCGCCTTATGCGTCGTCATCCGAATGCAAAAGTTGTTATCACTGGTTGTTATGCACAAATGGCCGCCAGTGAACTTGCAGAAATTGTAGAATCACCGGTCTGCATTGTAGGTAACGGCAACAAGCATCTGCTGGTGGAAGCTGCTCTCAAAGAAACGCCCTGCGATCTGACCATGCTAATGGGCAAGATCCTGAAAAAGGACACCGTCAGTAAACTCCCCATGAAACGGTTTGGCAGCCGCACCCGAGCCTACTTACGGGTGCAGGATGGATGCAATAACTTCTGCACTTACTGCATTGTCCCTTATACCCGCGGCCCCAGCCGCAGTCTTGCGCTGACAGATATTCTCGAGCAGGCGCAACGCTTTTCAGATGCCGGACACAAAGAGATGGTGATTACCGGCATCCATGTGGGAATGTACGGAAAAGATCTGAATGAGAACATGGATATCACCGACCTGATGGTTGCCCTTTGTGAAGCTCACCCTGCTATTCGCTTCAGGTTGAGTTCCATCGAGCCGCAGGAAATCACCGACAAACTGCTGGCCGCCATGGCTTCATGTCAAAATTTCATGCCCCACTTTCACATTCCGCTACAAAGTGGAGACGACACCATCCTTAGCCGCATGCGCCGTGGATACGACAGGAAAACATTTCGTAAAATCATAAAAAAATGTATGGATACTTTTCCTGATGCAGCTGTTGGTATTGATATTTTAACCGGTTTCCCGGGGGAAGGAGAAGAAGAGTTTAACAACTCAAAACAGCTTCTTGAAGAAATCAGTGCCACTTATTTCCATGTATTTCCTTACTCCAAACGACCGGGAACCCTGGCTGCCTCCTTCCCTGATCAGGTGCCAAAGCAGATAAGTACAGGACGTGTTGCCACACTACGCAAACTGGCTCAAAAGAAGCAGCTTGAGTTTTACACGCGTCACCTGCAAACAGAGCGTCCGGTTCTCGTTGAAAAAAATCGTAATCGTGAAAACCTGCTGAGCGGCTTTACTGACAACTATATCCCTGTTGTCTTTGACGGAGAGGATTCGCTTATGGGGCAAATTGTATCCATCAAATTAAAAGAAATCCAAAACAATTCTGTTTTGGGCGAGCTGGTGCAATAGAACAATGCTCGGAGAAATCATAGCCATAGGGGACGAACTCACATCCGGCAGGATCACTAACACCACCAGCGGATTTGCTGCCCACCATCTCTTTGAAGCAGGCTTTGATATTTATGCCATGCACACCATCGGTGACACCCCGGCGCTCATCGGTGAAGCATTAAAGCGTGCTCTCAAACGGGTGGATTTTGTACTGGTCACCGGAGGCCTTGGCCCCACAGACGATGACCTTACCACCCAAGCAGTATCGGAGGCGTTAAATCGCCCCACCATGCCTAACCTTGAACTCTTATCTCTGATCAGAACACACCTTGAAGAAAACAGTGATCAGCCAGTCGGATCTCTCGATAAACTGGCATGGCTTCCCGAAGGTGCTGAAACCCTCAATCCTGAATCCAAAATGGCGGGTTTCCAGCTAATCCATAGAGATAAACCAATCTTTTTCCTGCCAGGTATTCCTCACCAGATGCGAACCTTGCTGGTGGAAGAGGTGCTACCAAGACTAGCTACCTGGTATAAGGGACATCAACAAACAAGCCGTCAGCGGATTTATAAAATTTTTGGCAAAACCGAGCAGGAAATTAATCTGCAAATTGAACAAATCAACCTTGGAGAGGATGTCACAATCGGGTATTATCCCGTCTTCCCGGATGTGCATCTCAGCATTATTGTTCGTGGCGATGATCAGGAGACGACACAATCACAGGCTGGCAATGCATTTGGGCTTATTGAAAAAGTACTGGGCGATTTTATTTACGGCCGGGATAAGGAAACCATGGCATCTGTACTTGGCGGTTTGCTCATGGAGCAGAAAAAATTATTTTCCGTAGCTGAATCCTGTACTGGTGGGCTTATCAGCCACCTTATGACATCGGTGGCAGGCAGTTCATCATATTTTCTTGGCGGTGTAACATCCTACGCTAATTCCATGAAAGAAACATATCTTGAAGTGGAGCCTGCTCTTCTGGAACGGGTCGGTGCCGTAAGCCCTGAGGTTGCAGAACGTATGGCACAAGGCATGCGCAGGAAAAGCCAGGCCGATATCAGTATTTCCATAACAGGAATTGCAGGACCCGGTGGAGGCAGTGACGAAAAACCGGTGGGAACTGTTTTTATAGGCCTTGCCTGTGACGAAAAAACAGAAGTACAACGCTTTCTTTTTTCCGGAAACAGATACGAAATACAGCATAAAACAGCACAAACAGCACTTAATCTTGTAAGACATTATCTACTCACACAATAGAGGAGACTTTCCATGGCAGCAGCAAAAGA
>JAOZLM010000021.1 GCA_029934815.1 Desulfocapsa sp.
ATTATAGTTTATAACACTCAGGCAGTAACTACGTTTTCCTTGTTGAGAAAGTGGTTACGTCCAATATTGTCAGACAAGTCCGATTCGTTAAGATCGGTGCGTAGCTTATGATCAATACGAGAGTCATTAGCCATTATTTTATGTAAACAATGATCAGGATTCAAAATCATTAGATTACCATTTTTCTCCGCTATTGCACTCATTCCCAGATTCCCCTCAGCTGTATATCCTGAGAGAAGAATTCCGAGTGCACGATCCCCAATATGTTCAGCAACAGAAGTCATTAGAGTATCAATGGCAATTCCTTCTGAATCGTCTTCTATTCGCCCTATTTGCAAGCTATAAACACCGGAATACGGTGAAAGAGTAACATGTTGCTCACCGGTAAAAACATAACAGCATCCTCCTTCAACTGTTTCCCCGTGCGTTCCCACTTCCACTTGCATATTGCTAATCGAATCCAGATAGTTAACAAACGAAACCACATTTTCTTTGTAATCAAGTACCATTATAAAAATGGCTCCCCCCATATCAGGAGAGAGTCCGGGAATGATCTTGAGAAGGTTTGCATATCCGCTTGCACCGGTACCTATCACAGTCAGATAATTCATCCGCCTGTGTCGCTGGTCTGTGACAAGGGGGATTTCATCACCACATTTTTTGCATATAATAAAACGAACACCGGCAAGAGCCTTTTCACCACTATTTCGTGTGCCGCATTCTTCGCAAAACACTACCTGGCCCTGGCTGTTAAGCGATTTAGGTCCCGGACTCTTCATGGGATCGATGCTGTTCACCTTCACACCTGCTGCTGCAATTATTTTTCTTATAACCAGTTTACTATGTGCTGTTCCGTCGATACCTTTAAAAAAACTATTTTTGGAAACAAAATCAATTGCTCCATACTTTAACGCATCAAAACAACGGGAACTCCCCCACTTACTAAGACCGGAAAGCATAATAACAGGTGTTGGAGTGTGAATCATCAGATGCTGAAGGGTGGTCATACCATCCATAACCGGCATCTCCACATCGAGCAGAATAACATCTGGCGACAGGTTTAATATAAGTGACAGTGCTTCTACACCATTGGTAGCTTCGCCAACAATTTCAATATCGTCTCTTTGGGACAGTGTTCCACGCAGTACACGGCGTAAGACCCAGGAGTCATCAACTACCAGAAGTTTAATGGGTGGTTTCACTGATTCTGTTGTTATTTGAGTCATTACTTTCTATCCATTCAGTATCTCAAATATTAGGAACTCTATATGCCAGCCGATTCCTGACACATTCCTAGTATAGCATTAGGGTACGTAATAAAGTCAACCTTTTCCTGTGAAAGAACTCTTTAAAAGGTAAATACTTAGGAGGAATATAATGTGTTTTCAGTTATGTGCCTTAAAACTACCTGAGGTATCAGGTCTTTCACAGATTTTTCTGCTGCCAGCATTTCTTTTATCCCCGAAGATGAGATATCCGGAAGAATCACGTTTGAATGATATATTGCCTTTCCGCTTATGGGATGCTTCCAGCATTTTTTTGTTTGCTGCTGAAAACCTAACTTTTCGATAAATTTTATCAACTTTTTTGAAGATTTTCCAGCTCGTGAAAAAACTGCAAAATGACACTCCTGAAGAATGCGTTCATAATTTTTCCAGGAAAGAATATCGAGGAAGGTATCTGCCCCGCTGATAAAATAGAATTGGACATCTGCAGGTGAATGCAATTTTAAATATTGCAAGGTATCAAGTGTGAAAGATGGGATAGGTAAGAGTTTTTCAATAGTCGAAACAGAAAGTTTCGGGTGGCTTTTAACTGCACTGTCCAGCATGGCCACACGATCCGTAAAGCTGGCTATTTTTCTGTTTTGTTTGTGTGGCGGGAGTGCAGCGGGAAGCAGTAGAATTTCATCAAGATCGCAAAGTTTTCCTGCAGCATCTGCCAGAGCTAAATGTCCATTATGGACAGGATCAAATGTTCCACCAAGAATACCGGTTTTTCTGATCAAGTTCTAACCTGTCCCTGGCCATACACGATGAATTTTTGGGTGGTCAGTTCTTTTAATCCCATTGGGCCATAGGCATGCAGTTTAGTAGTGGAAATACCAATTTCTGCACCAAGCCCCAACTCTCCGCCATCATTAAATCGGGTTGAAGCGTTAACCATAACAGCGGAGGCGTCAACTTCTGCAATAAAACGCTGCGCCTTACTGTAATTCTCAGTAATAATATTTTCTGTGTGCTGCGAGCCATATTCGTCGATATATGTAAATGCAGCATCCATATTATCCACGATCTTTACACAAATTTTGAGATCGAGAAACTCACTTCCCCAGTCACTTTCCATTGCCGGAGTGATAGTATCGTCGATTCGACAAGACTCACTGCAACCAAGTATCGTTACACCTTCATGTATTAGCGCAGCTGCAAGTTTGGGAAGATATTCACTGGCAATATCCTTATGAATAAGAACCCCTTCAAGGGCGTTGCAAACACCTGGTCGTTGTACCTTGGAATTTAGAATTATTGGCGTTGCCTTTTCAAGATCGGCATCACTATCGACATAGATATGGCATACCCCTTTATAATGTTTCAAAACGGGGATTCGAGAGGTTTCGGCAACAAATCGAATAAGCCCTTCACCACCACGTGGAATAATCAGATCAAGATATTCTTCCTGCGCCAGCATAATATTTACGGCTTCACGATCTGTAACCGGAATAACCTGGATTGCATCGCTATCAACACCCTGGCTACTAAGAGCTTCCTGCAAGACAGAGGCAAGGGCCATATTTGAATGAATGGCTTCTGAGCCACCTCGCAGCATTATGGCATTCCCTGCTTTTAAACAAAGTGCAGCAGCATCTACTGTAACATTTGGGCGAGACTCATAAATCATACCTATGACACCCAGAGGTATACGCATACGGCCAACCATAAGACCGTTGGGACGTTTCACCATATTCTCAATTTCACCAACCGGATCACCAAGGGCTGTGACTTCCCTTAGACCATTCATCATGGAATCAATGACTGCATCAGATAATTCAAGCCTATCGAGCATGGCAGGTGAAAGCCCTTTTTCTTTCCCGGCAAGTAAATCCTTCTGATTTTCAGATTGAATAAACGCTCGTTTGGCATCGATGCTGGCAGCCATATGCAGCAAAACATCATTTTTGGCATTTGCTGATAAGCTGACAAGTGTTCTGGCAGCTTTTTTAGCTCCCTTTGCCATATCCTGAATCACTCTTTCCAGATCACTCATTTGTCATTCCTCTTGTACAAGAATTATACATGATAAACTCGTAAAAACCAAAATTTGGGATGGCTAAGTAAAAAACTTTATATTCGAGGAACTCAAATTTGATGGAGTGAGATGTACTTAAGTACGTCGCAACGACAGCAAATTTGAAGTGACGAAGAAGATGAAGAGTTTTTACGACGCCATCATATATTACAACCTGATTACCACTAAAGCTCAGCCACCGCCTCAGTCATTCCGGACTTGATCCGGAATCTCATCGGAACTAGCTGTTTTTACAAGATTCCGGATCAAGTCCGGAATGACGGAATCGTAGAAAACGAACAAAACTGAGGTTCGATGGTAATCAAGTATTACAATATCACCAAGTTATCCCGGTGAATAATTTCATCATAATCCTTCACACCAAGAATTTTTTCAATATCATCACTATGATGCTGCTTGATGCGCTGGACATCTGAAGAGTTATAATTTATTAAACCGGTTGCAATGATGTTTTTGTCCCCGTCCAGGCACTGAACAGCATCACCAACTCCAAATGTTCCGTGAACTTCAACAATTCCTGATGGTAACAGACTGCAACCACGTTTCATAATGGCAGAACTTGCTCCTTTATCGAGTACAAGTTTGCCTTTAGGTCGTAAAACGTGTTCAATCCATTGCTTTCTGGGTTTTGTTTTTTCAGCTGATGGCAGAAAGAAGGTGCCTATCATCTCCCCGCTGAAAAGATGCTGTAAAATTGAATCTTTTTTACCAGGCCCGATAAAGGATGAACCACTTCCAGTGGCAACAATTTTAGCTGCACGGATTTTTGATTGCATTCCTCCGGTACCAAGGCTGCTTTTCACATTCCCGGCCATTGCTTCTATTTCTTTTGTCACTTCACGAACAGTATAAACAGGCTTGGCGGCAGGATCTGTTTGTGGGTTTGCAGTATACAAACCAACCACATCAGTTAAGCAGATAAACATATCCGCATCTATCAGATTAGCGATCAGGGCAGCCAGAGTATCGTTGTCACCAAAACGTAATTCTTCAACTGCTACCGTGTCATTTTCATTGAGGATGGGAATAGTATCAAACCTGAAGAGCGCAAGAAGGGTGTTCCTTACACGCAGGTACCTGTCACGGTTTTGGAGATCTCCGTGGGTAAGCAATACCTGGGCAACACGTTGTTCACATTTGTCAAAAGCTTCGACATAAGACTGCATGAGACTTGGCTGACCAATTGCGGCCAGTGCCTGTTTTTCAACGAGCCCAAGCTTTTCATTATCAGTAATTGTAACTTTTCGTTTACCGGCAGCAACTGCCCCGGAGCTTACGAGAAGTACCTCCCGTCCACTATTTTTCAAAAAGCTCAAATCCCTTGCAATATTGGATATAACGTTGCTGTCAATACCATGCTCATCGGTAAGCACAGCAGAACCAACTTTCACAACAATGCGCTTTGCTTTATCAAAGTAGCTCTGCCGGAGAAACAGTCCTTCTTCGTGACTGATTTCCTGCACATTGTCTATGCGTGTGTTCATATCCGGTTACTTATCATTTTCTTTATAAGCATCAAGCATATCTTCTATTCTATCTTTCAACTCGTCAATACCATCACCATTTAAGCCAGAAATAACGGCAGAATCCAAGCCTTTCTCTTTCAGATCTTGTTGCAGAAGGACGAGTTCTTCTTCATCAGCAATATCAGCTTTATTTAAAACGACAAGAGTGGTTCTTTCAACAAGCTCATCATTATACGCGGCAAGTTCATTAGCCACCACTTCAAAATCAGCAAGAGCCTGTTCACTTGAAGCATCAAGTACATGCAGTATAATGCGAGTTCTTTCAATATGTTTTAAGAAGGTAAATCCAAGTCCAACCCCCTCATGCGCCCCTTCGATAAGGCCGGGGATATCTGCAATTATACAGGAATCTCTGTATTTGAGATGCATTACACCAAGCTGAGGCTCCAGTGTTGTAAAAGGATAAGCGGCAACTTTAGGATTAGCAGCAGAAAGCCGGGAAAGCAATGTGGATTTTCCGGCATTGGGTAAGCCAACCAGCCCGATATCTGCCAGAAGCTTCAACTCAATGAGCAGCCACTTTTCTTCACCTTCTTTACCACTGGTCGCAATACGTGGTGTTCGGTTTGTACCGGAAGAAAAATGAGGATTGCCCATTCCTCCTTGACCACCCTGTGCAATAATTACCTGTTCTCCATCCTCATTTAAGTCAGCTATGACGTCACCGGTTTCACTGTCTTTAATAATGGATCCAACGGGAACTGTCATAGTGCAATCTTTGCCTTTACGGCCATGCATATCCTTCCCTTTTCCATGTACTCCACGTTCAGCCTTAAAATGGGATCTGAACCTGAAATCTATCAGGGACTGCAGGCGAGTGGAACTTTCTATGATGACACTGCCACCACGTCCACCATCACCACCATCAGGCCCGCCCCTCGGGACAAATTTTTCCCTTCGGAAACTGACACAGCCTTTCCCGCCATCACCAGCTTTAACGTAAAATTTTGCCTGATCTACAAATGCCATAAAAAAACCTCGTATCCCTATATTACTGCCTTAAAAAAAAGCAAAAAAAAAGCTCGACCCGCAAATAATTTGCCGAGGTCGAGCTGATATCTTTTTGAGATACCTTAAAAAAGGTATCAAAAGAAAAGACAGAAATCACACAGCCCTTATTCAGGCTGCCGGATAAACACTTACTCTTTTCTTTTTCTGTCCAAAGTCTTCAAAGGTAACAACACCATCAACTTTAGCAAAAAGGGTAAAATCTCTGCCAGTTCCAACATTAGTGCCAGCATGGATTTTGCTTCCAACCTGACGTACAATAATAGTACCGGCTGAAATTGACTCTCCGCCATAACGTTTTACACCACGTCTTTGTCCGTTACTGTCACGTCCGTTTCTTGAGCTACCGCCCGCTTTCTTATGTGCCATATCTTAACTCCTTATCACCGTGTCCAAGAGAACAGAGGTGGAATAGTAATTTAATTTCCCGAATGTATCAGGCGCTGATTTCCTGGATTTTAAGAGCAGTATACATCTGACGATGTCCTTTTCTTAATCTGTATCCTTTACGACGTTTCTTTTTAAAGATAATTACTTTTTTCGCTTTACCCTGCTCAGCGATGGTAGCAATAACCTTTGCATTTTCAACGACGGGTCGACCGACCTGAACATTTTCACCATCTGCCACCATCAACACATCAGTCAGCTCAACAGTGTCACCAACGGCACCTTCCAGCTTTTCAACACGAAGTTGATCACCGCTTGTAACCTGATACTGTTTCCCACCTGTTTTTACAATTGCATACATTCGTACGTCCTCTTAATATATATGACCTTCAAAATTTTTCCGAATTGACAAAAGAACTGTTCTTTAAACCTTTTTTACGGGGGAATGTCAACATGTTTCGAGAGAGCTATAACAAAAAAAGGCAATCCCAGCAAATAGTCGCTGAAACTGCCCAGAACAAACGTGCAGATGGAGCCAGGCTTTACAAACCGAGTCTCGCTCTTTCTTTCTTTTGGCGAATGGCACATGCTTTGATAAAGGCACCTTCTTTTCCATGTTTTCGAACGGAAACTGAAGTTTTACCTTGCTTCCCCAGTGTTGTAACCCAACTTACCTCATAACGATTAAACTTCTCATTTAAACGAACACCAACCACTCCGGTTCCTGAATTGCTAACAGTTACAAGGTGTTTATTGGTACGAATTTTACCAAGCTTCTTCTCTGTGGTATCACGCCAGGCAATTGCAGCAAGCAAACTTGAATACCGGCCGCCGCATTTTTTATCAGAGAAAAATTTAGAATGTGTCTTTCCCTGAAAGCGTACACGCACATACCACCCGTGGGTCCTTTTTGACTCCTGGTCGATTCGGGCAATGTCTTTGTGCTTTTCAAGCATCACTTGTTGTTTTTCATTTTTGTTCATGGCTATTCTCCTTTCTTTTGGTAGGGAAACTATATATTGTAATATTTTAAAATGTTATCAATTTTGTTCATGATTACCACTAAAGCTCAGCCACTACCTTAGTCATTCCGGACTTGATCCGGAATCTCGTCAGAACTAGCTGTTATTACAAGATTCCGGATCAAGTCCGGAATGACGGGATTGCAGAAATCGAACAAAACTGAGCTTCGATGGTAATCAGGATTTTGTTTTTCTCGTTACACGCCCTGATACCTGTAGTAGTCAGGTATGATTGTCGTACTATACAGTTTTTGCGCTAAGAAAGTAATTTCAATACTTACTTCTACTGTCAGGCATTGTCAATGATTATTAATAGTAATTACTAAGCAGCCTACTTAGTCCCTAAGGCGCTGTCAGCACGTATCATTCGGGTAACTTCGTTAATATACTAATACATTTAAAAATTAATTCAAAACGACTTATGAACAAAAACAGTACCACTTTCACTTCATTTTGTGACACAATAAGTACGCTACGTGGCCAAAAAGGATGTCCATGGGACAAAAAACAGACCGCTCAGTCACTAAAAAAGTACATTCGGGAAGAAACAGACGAACTCCTTGATGCCATCGACACAAATGATCCCGAACATATCTGCGAAGAGGCCGGTGATGTCCTGTTTCTCATTGCTCTTCTGGCAGAAATCCATAACGAAACAAATACATTTAATATTGATGATGTTCTTTCTGACATCACCCAAAAAATGATCCGCAGACACCCCCATGTTTTTGCAAATACCAGAGTTGGAAGCGAGGAAGAACTCAACGCCCAGTGGGAAAAAATCAAATCTGCCGAAAAATCAAAAAACAATCTAGTAACAAGATAAAATACTCGATGGCTAAGTATTTATCCCCCTCAAGGAGGGACTAAAAAGAGTGCCCTTTGTTCGGGTGAAAAACTTCATATTCGAGGAACGCAAACTTGATGGAGGGAGGCGTACTTTAGTACGTCGTAACGATAGCAAATTTGCAGTGACGAAGAAGATGAAGATTTTTTTACGACGCCATCAAAAAAAACAAATTGACACAATCGAACAAGCATTGTATTTTTCACTGTTTTGTTATGGAGACTCGTTTAATTTTAAACAGTCAACTTTTTCGCATAAAGCGGAAAAGCCCTCTTCGCTCTTAGCTATCTAAGGGCCACCCCGGGGAACAATCCCCAATACATGAGTCCACGAGGAGGAACTTATGCGCAGGTATGAAACGATCTATATCCTTCGCCCTACACTGGGAGAAGAAGAGATCAACAAAGTAATTGAAGGCACAAATGCTGTTCTCACAGAAGGCGACGGCGACATGATTGCCATCGACAAATGGGGATTACGCAAACTTGCTTATCTGATTAAGAAAGAATCCAACGGCTATTACGTTTTCTGTGACTACGGCACCGACCCTGCCAACGTTACCGAGATGGAACGTAAGTTTCGTATTGACGATGCCGTTATGAAGTACATGACACTGAAAGTTGCCGACACTATCGATGCTGAAGGTATCACTGCTGCCTGTGGTGAATACGAGGCTGCTAAAGTTGCTGCTGCAGAACTTGCAGAGCAGGAAGAAGAAGCTGATAGTGACAAAAAAGAAGATTCAACTGAGAAAAAGCCAGAAGCGAAGCCTGAGGCAAAACCTGAAGCAAAGCCAGAAGTAAAGGCTGAGGCCAAGGAAGAATCTGCAACTGAGAAGTCAGGAGAATAATATGCCCCCCAAGAAAAGAATATTTCAGAGAAGAAGAGTATGTCGTTTCTGTACTGATTCAGAAATGATTATTGACTATAAAGATGTGAAGGTTCTTCGTAATTTTGTTACCGAACGTGGCAAAATTATTCCCCGTAGAATTTTCGGAACCTGTGCAACCCATCAGCGCCAGGTGTGTGAAGCCATTAAAAGAGCAAGACAAATTGCCCTGCTCCCATACTCAGGTAACACTCCAAGGTGATAACAGCCTGTCCGTGTTAAACTGATGACCCTAGAAAACGATTCAACCAGCCCCAATAAATATGTTCAGCATATCTTACTGGTTACTGTTGTTATTCTGCTTCCCGGGGTTTTAGGAGCTATATTTGGCTGGATCCATATGCTCCTCCCTCTTCTGGTTTTTTACTATCTTGTCAGATACGGAACCAACAGAGGAAAAAAATACATCCTTATTGGATGTGTGCTTGCCTGTGCGGCAGGTTTGATCTTTCAGATACTTGAACAGCTGCTGTTTTCATTAACCCTGATCCCAACCGGTTTTTTACTGGCGGATTCAGTGAAGAGAGGAGAAGCTCCACATATTGCCGGAATAAAAGGAACACTTGGTCTCATAGGGACCTGGGTAATTGCAACATCTATCCTTTCCTTTGGCATGGAGCAGCACCCCTACACTTTACTGGTGAGTTCGCTTGCCCAGGGTATGGATGAAGCACTGGTCTATTATAAGGCAAATAGTACAGTTTCTTCTGAGACACTGTTTTTATTGCAGCAGACTTTTGAACAGATGAAAATCTGGATCCCAAAAGTTTTGCCCGGTATTCTTACTTGTATGACACTCCTTGTCACCTGGGTCACCATGGTCGGCGGGAATCGTTTACTCTTTAAAAGAACCGGAGTCAGGCCATGGGCAGAATACCGATACTGGGTTCTTCCTGAAAAGCTGGTCTGGGTTGTAATTGCATCTGCTGTGCTTGTTATGGTTCCCATGGGACCTGGCAGGACAATAGGCCTGAATCTGCTTCTGATCAGCGGCTTGCTCTACTGTTTTCAGGGAACATCTATTATGATTTTCTACTTCTACAAGTGGAGTGTTCCTGTTTTTTTACGCACCATCATCTATCTTATTTTATTTTTCCAGTCATTTGGCGCAGTCTTTCTGGCCATTATTGGAGTAGCTGATGTGTGGTTTGATGTGAGAAAGCTAAACAGCAGCGAACAGGAATCTGACAGTTAACATTATTGACTAATTATATAATATTAAAATCCTTCATAGAGAATATCGTGAAGGTCGCCATACGAACTCAAGGAGATCAAAAATGGAAGTTATTTTAAAAGAGACTATCGACACCCTTGGCAGGGAAGGCGATGTCGTAACAGTGAAACCCGGTTACGGGCGCAACTATCTTCTCCCCCAGCAAAAAGCAGTTATTGCTACCCCTGCCAATATTGAAGCCGTTGAAAAGAACAAAGCAGATATCGAAGCTCGCTTAAAAGCAGAACTTACTGCTGCTGAAGCACTTGCCAAGAAACTTGCAGATACTGTTCTCACTATCCCAATGCTTACCAGTGATGATGAGCGACTTTTTGGTTCTGTTACAGAAATCGATATCATCAAAATGCTTATTAAGGATACCAGTGTAGAACTACAGAAAAAGCAGATTATCCTTACTGAGCCCATCAAGGAGCTTGGTGAAAATGTTGTGTCCTGTAAACTTGGATATGAAACCCGTGTTGATATAACAGTACATGTCGTTCCATTGAAGGAAACTGAAGAAGCATAAATCTTCTTTTGTTCCCGGGATATTGATGCATTACAAAAAATGTATCAGCCAACACACTGTCAGAGGTTAAGCACTTTGCACGGTGTGTTGTCGTTTTGTGTACTCACCAAAAATGATGGACTCGTAAAAACCTAAATTTTAGATGGCTAAGTAAAAAACTTCCTGTTCGAGGAACTCGAATTTGATGGAGTGATGCGTACTTAAGTACGTCATAACGACAACAAATTTGAAGTGACGAAGAAGATGAAGAGTTTTTACGACGCCATCCGCTTTGGAATTGTAATGAACAACCCCCCACCTGATTTTGACACCCGGATGACTGATTCCATTCCAGTAAAAGTCAGCGGGAGAATGCCTCCTCAGAACGTTGAGGCGGAACAATCTGTTCTTGGTACCGTTCTTTTAAGTGACCACTCTCTGTCCACTGTTGTCGAAGTTCTCGTCAGTAATGATTTTTATAAGGATAATCATAAACTGATTTTTGAGGTTATGATCCTGCTGTTTGAAAAAAATGAGCCTCAGGATATTATTACCGTCTCCAACCTCTTAAAGGACAATAATCAACTTGAAGACGCAGGAGGCATTGGCTATCTCGCAACCCTTACCTCCATCGTCCCTGTAACCTCCAATCTACTCTACTACGCGAAAATCATTCGCCAGAAAGCAGTGCTCAGGAATCTCATCACTGTAAATACCGAAATAGCCAGCCGCTGCTATGAGGAACAGGGAGATATTGACACACTTGTAGATGAGGCGGAACAGGCTATTTTTGAGATTGCAAGATCCAAATCTAATCAGAGCTTCACCCCTATAAAAGAGATTATTCCTGCTGCCTTTGAATCAGTCGAACAACTGGCTCAGCGAAAAGAAATGATTACCGGTGTTCCTACCGGATTTCCCGAACTGGACAAAATGACAGCGGGTTTGCAACCATCTGATCTGATTATTCTTGCGGGACGCCCTTCCATGGGAAAAACTGCCTTTGCCATGAATATTGCCCAAAATGCTGCACTCACTGATAGTGTGGGTGTTGCGGTATTCAGCCTGGAGATGTCCAAAGAACAACTTGCCATGCGTCTTCTTTGTTCTGTAGGACGAGTTGATTCGCAACGGGTTCGGACCGGACGTTTGCAGGATGATGACTGGCCCAAGCTTACAAGGGCTGTAGGTATGCTTGAAGCATCACCAATGTTTATTGATGATACTGCAGCCATATCGGTACTTGAAATGCGCGCCAAAGTTCGAAGACTTTCAGCGCAGCACGATCTTGGCTTGATTATTGTTGATTATCTGCAACTCATGCGCGGCAGAAACAGTATTGAAAACAGAACCCAGGAGATCAGTGAAATATCCAGATCCCTGAAAGCCATGGCCAAAGAGCTTAAAGTTCCGGTTATTGCTCTTTCCCAGCTAAACCGTAGCCTTGAAAGCAGAACTGATAAGCGCCCGATGATGTCCGATTTACGTGAGTCAGGAGCCATCGAGCAGGACGCAGATGTTATCTGTTTTATTTATCGTGACGAGGTATACAATAAAGCAGAAGATAATCCCCAAAAAGGTATCTCTGAGATAATTATTGGTAAACAGCGTAATGGCCCCACCGGTACCGTCAAATTGACCTTTGTTAAAGAATTCACTATGTTTGAGAACCTCAGTGCCTTTGATGAGCCTGACGGGTTCCAGCCAGAATAACAGTTCCCCTGAAAGAGACCTTCCCATGTCCACAAATGATATAACAGCTGTACAATACGATCCCAAGGCAATTGAAGAGAAGTGGCAGAAGCACTGGCTCAGTAACGCTACTTACCGTGCCACCACTGACAGTTCAAAAGAAAAATACTACGTTCTTGAAATGTTTCCCTACCCTTCCGGGCGTATTCATATGGGACATGTGCGTAATTATTCCATTGGTGACGTTGTTGCCCGTTATAAACGCTTTCGCGGGTTTAATGTTATGCATCCCATGGGCTGGGACTCCTTTGGGCTGCCTGCTGAAAATGCGGCTATCAAAAATAACAGCCACCCTGCCCGCTGGACATACGACAATATTGATTATATGCGTGACCAGTTACGAAAACTTGGTCTTTCGTATGACTGGGAACGTGAAATCGCAACCTGCAACCCTAAGTACTATAAATGGGAACAGCAGATCTTCCTGGAAATGTATGACAAAGGAATAGTCTACCAGAAAAACACCAAAGTCAACTGGTGTGATTCCTGTCAGACCGTTCTTGCCAATGAGCAGGTTATTGAAGGTGCATGCTGGCGTTGTGATGAACTGGTTCAGCCACGAGAGATGAATGGCTGGTTTTTCAAGATCACTGATTATGCAGAAGAGCTTCTCGATGACCTGGATAAACTAAAGGGATGGCCTTCAAAAGTACTCACCATGCAGCGCAACTGGATCGGCAAATCCACTGGCTTGCAATGTGATTTCGACGTTGAAGGAAGTGATGAGAAACTTTCCATCTTCACCACCCGACCTGATACAATTTTTGGTGTGACATTTATGTCCATCGCTGCTGAGCATCCTCTTCTCGACAGTCTGCTTGCAAACAACCCGAAGGCTGATGAAGTCAGAGCTTTTGCCAGTCGGATCATCGCAGATAAACAGCAACAGAGCAATGCAGATCTCACGGAAAAAGAAGGTATCTTCACCGGTAAATATTGCATCAATCCTTTTAATGGAGAAAAGATACCAGTCTTTGTCGCTAATTTCGTCCTTATGGGCTATGGCACCGGCGCTGTTATGGCAGTCCCTGCACATGACCAGAGAGACTTTGAATTTGCTCAAAAATACGATTTACCCGTTACACCAGTTGTGCAGCCTGAAGACGTAACTCTTGATTCTAACAACATGGATGAAGCATCAATACTGCCTGGCAAACTAATCGAATCCGGTTCTTTTACAGGGATGGATTCAGAAGCTGCTAAACAAGCTATTATTGATTTCGCTAAAGAAAATAATTTTGGCGAGAGCACAATCACCTATCGCCTGCGTGACTGGGGAATCTCAAGACAACGCTACTGGGGTGCCCCAATCCCAATGATAAACTGTGAAAGCTGCGGTGTGCAACCTGTTCCGATAAAAGACCTTCCCGTAACTTTACCCGAAGACAGAGAAACCGACCAAAATAGTTGTGCGCCTCTTCATCAGCGAAATGCCTTTTTTGAAACCACATGCCCAAAATGCGGAGAGCCTGCGCGTCGTGAAACGGATACCATGGATACCTTTGTTGAATCCTCCTGGTATTTTGCCCGTTACGCCAGCCCACGATTTACCGCTTCCCCTTTAAATAAAGAGGAAGCATCCCACTGGCTGCCAGTGGATCAATATATAGGCGGCGTAGAACATGCCATCCTCCATCTTTTATATTCCCGTTTTTTCACCAAGGTTTTACGTGATCTTGGCTACCTTGACATCGACGAACCTTTCACCAATCTGCTTACTCAGGGGATGGTGATTAAAGATGGTGCCAAGATGTCAAAATCGAAGGGGAATGTCGTTGACCCCAGTGATTTAATTGCTGAATATGGCGCAGATACCACCAGACTTTTCAGTCTTTTTGCAGCACCACCGGAAAAAGATCTTGAGTGGAATGCCAAGGGTGTTGAAGGGTGTTTTAGATTTCTGAGCCGAATCCATCGATTTGTACAGAATAATAAAGAGGAAATTATCGCCGGTGGAACTGTGCAGACAGATAAGCTCAACGCCGCTGAAAAAGATCTACATCGTAAAACACATCAGACAATCAAACGGGTAACTGGCAACATTGAACATAATTTTCATTTCAACACTGCGATAAGTGGTGTTATGGAACTGTTCAACACGCTCTCGTCACTGTCTGGGGTTAATCAGAAAGAACCTCTGGGCTCTGCAGTTATACAAGAGGCAGTTGATACCATTCTGGTTCTCTTAAGTCCCATGACTCCGCATTTTTGTTCCGAGCTGTGGGAAAACATCCACCCTGACTCTTCCATCGAAGATCAATCATGGCCAACATGGGATGAGGATGCGGCAAAAGAAGATGAACTAACAATAGTCATTCAGATTCAGGGCAAGGTCCGTTCAAGACTTCAAGTTCCTGCTGATACAGATGATGCCACCCTTGAAGAGATGGCCCTTAACGATGCGAATGCTATAAAATTTATCGATGGCAAAACAATCAAAAAAGTCATTGTCGTAAAGAAGAAACTTGTTAATATTGTCGTTTAGGGATAGCATCTGCTGGTATCCTTATCAAAGATAATATTATTTATTTTACATTTCTGTGGAGTAATCAGTTGAAAATGAAAAAGTTTATACTTCCATTGGTTCTTGTGACCGGATTAATCCTGGCTTCCTGCGGCTACCGAAGCCCTTATGTTTACTCAGGGCCTGACCAGAATCTGTATATTACCAGCTGGCATAACCGCACAAACGAACTCCTGCTTGATGCAAAAATCTATCAGTCACTTGTGAAATGGTATCAAAAATCCGGATCTATTAAAGTCATTAAAGGCAAAGATGGCGCACAGCTTATCCTTGCCGGTGAAATTATTTCCATCGACCTGCCAAGTCTTTCCTATGGTTCCGGAAATGACGCCACTGAAGTTAAAGTATTGCTCACTGTTCGCTATGTCTTGAAAGATCTGGTTAAAGATACCGTACTTCTTGAAGTAGGAAGAGAAACATGGACAGAAGAATATAAGGTTGGTGCTTCCTCGTCTGAAAGTTCTGATAACGAGAAAAAAGCTCTTGGAATTATCATAGATGATCTTTCTGAAAAGATTTATATTAAGACCCTGGATATCCTTTCTAAGCAGAAGTAGTACGAACCAGGCTTCCGCCAGATTTATTGTAAGGGTGCTTCCATTGGAAGTACCCTTTTTTTGTTTTACAACATCTAACTTCACATTTATTGATGCTGCGTAGAATCAGAAAATTTGCCGGGCTAAGCGGAAAGGAAAAACTCCTTTTTATTGAGGGATACATAACTCTGGCGGTTTTTCGATCTGCTCTCTTGCTACTCCCTTTCGAACGTCTCACTCGCCCTCTTACCCAGAAAAAGTCCAAAGACTGGATAACTCTTCTACCATTCACCACCATGCAAACCGGGCTTGTTATCAGCAGAGCTGTTTGCCGTGCTGCAAATAACACCCCATGGGAAAGCGCTTGTCTTGTTCAGGCACTCAGTGCATATCGGATGCTTCAAAGAAGAGGTATTCCCGGTGTTTTTTATCTTGGTGTAATGAAAGATGAAACAAGCGAAGAGAAAATGAAAGCCCACGCATGGACGGAAGTCGGTGAAAAGATCGTCACAGGTGGTGCAGGCCATGAACAGTATAGCGTTATTGCGGTATACAAGTGGGGATGAATAAACAAAAAAAGGCCTGAAAGCATTCCTGCT
>JAOZLM010000184.1:0-2018 GCA_029934815.1 Desulfocapsa sp.
GGCATAATGGATGAACCGGTACAGAATTTATCCGATATCTGCACAAAAGAAAACTCCTGACTTGACCAGAGCACCAGTTCTTCCGACAAACGGGAGAGGTGGAGCTGAATCATGGTACAGCAGGAGGTGAATTCCAAAGCGAAATCACGATCTCCTGAAGTATCCATGGAATTTGCGGTCACCCCGTCAAAACCGAGTAATTCTGCAACCATTTCTCTGTCAATTGGAAGACCGGTTCCAGCCAGGGCAGCAGCGCCAAGCGGGCAGATATTAATTCGTTTTTTGCAGTCGATGATCCGTTCACGATCACGACCAAACATCTCGAAATAAGCCATCATGTGATGGGAAATCAAAACCGGTTGTGCCCGCTGCATATGGGTATAGCCAGGCATCAACTTCCCCATGTACTCTTTTGCAAGTAACACGAAGGCACGACGCAAACCATCCAGCAGCTCCACAAAAATATCGCACTGATCACGCAGATACATGCGAAAATCGAGGGCAACCTGATCGTTACGGCTTCTGGCGCTGTGCAGTTTTGCACCAGCCGGGCCTATGGCATCTATGAGTGCTTTTTCGATATTCATGTGAATATCTTCAAGCTCACTCTTAAAAGGGAAGCTCCCTTCGTCGATTTTTGTTTCGATACCTGTTAAGCCATCAACAATACTGGCGAGCTCTTCTTCTGATAACAGTCCATTAGCCGAAAGCATAGTGGCGTGCGCCTTACTGCCTGCAATATCGTACTTATACAGACGGCTGTCGTAGCTGATCGATTCGGTGAAAGCTTCAACAGAAGCCGCAGTACCACCGGAAAAACGCCCGCCCCAGAGTTTTTTAGAATTTGATTCCACTTGAATATATTATCCTTTGTTCTGCATCGCCGCAATTTGCAGGCGTAAACCGTTTAACCGGATAAATCCACCGGCATCGGCCTGATTGTAAACATCGTCTTCTTCAAAAGTGGCAAAACTTTCCTGATAAAGAGAGTTGTCAGATTTTTTACCAACAGCAAAACAGTTCCCTTTGTACAACTTCATGCGCACGGTTCCATTTACTGTTTTCTGGCTTTCATCCATGGTCACCTGCAACAATTCACGCTCAGGTGAGAACCAGAATCCGTTATATACCATCAATGCATACTGAGAAATGAGGGAATCACGAATCTTCATCACCTCACGATCCATGGTGAGCGTTTCAAGATCCATATGTGCTTCACGGAGCAGAGTACCGCCTGGAGTTTCGTACACACCACGGGATTTCATTCCCACAAAACGATTTTCGAGGAGATCAAGACGACCAATTCCATTCTCGCCAGCAACTTTATTTAATGCTTCGAAAAGAGGCAGAGGTTCCATGCGTTTGCCATTGATAGCAACGGGATCACCTTTTTCAAAATCGATTTCTATATAGGTAGGTTTATCCGGTGCATTCTCTGGCGAGACGGAGAGTCTATACATATCCTCATCAGGCTCATTCCATGGATTTTCCAGTAATCCGCCCTCAAAACTGATATGCAAAATATTCTCGTCAGAACTGTATGGGTTTTTCTTGCTGGTTGGTACCGGGATATTATGCTTTTTGGCAAACTCTTCAAGTTTAGTTCTTGAATTTAAATCCCAGATTCGCCACGGAGCGATAATCTTTAAATTTGGATCAATGCCCAGATAAGACAACTCAAAACGTACCTGATCGTTTCCCTTACCGGTGGCACCATGACTTACAGCATCGGCACCTTCCTGATGGGCAATACGCACCTGCTCTTTACCGATAATTGGACGGGCAAGAGAAGTTCCAAGGAGATATTTACTCTCATAAATCGCATTACAACGAAATGCAGGAAAGATATAATCTTTTACAAACTCTTCCCGCAGATCAGAAATAATTACTTTTTCTGCACCAGTGGCCATTCCCTTTTCACGGATAGCATCCCAATCCTCGGTTTGGCCAACGTCAGCAGCATAGGCAACAACCGGACATCCATATTCTTCAGCAAGCCATGTTAATATTACCGAGGT
>JAOZLM010000184.1:2118-3226 GCA_029934815.1 Desulfocapsa sp.
AGTTTTTCAAGTATTGCTTTATGCATATGCATTTTATTCTCAGCCTGATCAAAGGCTACGCACTGGGCAGATTCCAGAACAGTTTCCGTAATCTCTTCTTCACGGTGTGCTGGCAGACAGTGCAACACGATAGCATCAGCAGGCGCTTTGGCCATCAGTTTACTGTTTACCTGATAAGGAGCAAAGATTTTCGCACGTTCATCCTGTTCTTCTTCCTGCCCCATGGAAGCCCAGACATCGGTGTTTACCACATCGACACCGACCATAGCCTCTTCCGGATTGCGTAAAAGCGTGATTGGCTTTACAGCTTTCTTCAGCGCTTCTTCAAAAATCTGTGAATCTGGGTCGTATCCTTCCGGACAAGCCAGCACCAGTTCAAAACCAAGGGTGCCTGCCGCCTGAATCCAGGAGTTGGCCATGTTGTTGCCATCCCCTATCCATGCCACTTTCAGGTTTTCGATAGAACCTTTTTTCTCCACCACTGTCATAATATCGCTTAAAATCTGACAGGGATGATGCAAATCAGTCAGGGCATTAATCACCGGAACAGTTGCGTATTTCGCTAGCTCGGTAACCACGTTCTGGCCAAATGTGCGTACAACAAGCCCATCAACGTAACGAGACATAACCCGCGCCATATCTTTTAACGGCTCAGATCTGGCAAGCTGCGTATCACGCCCGGAAAGGAAAATCACCTGTCCGCCAAGACCGTACATGGCCGATTCAAAAGACACCCGGGTACGGGTGGAAACCTTTTCGAATATAAGTCCCACCGTTTTTCCAGCAAGTTGCTGATGCTGCTCTCCGGCCAGACGTTCTTTCTTCAGGCTGATGGCACGAGTAACAAATGCCAGCAACTCATCCTTGCTAAATTCTTGTAATGACTCTAAATGGTGTAACATGACTCTTATCGGCTTACGGATGTTGTAAAAAATGCCATCCTTTTCAGATACACCCCTAAAGCACAATTGCTATATTTATAAGGGGAAAAGAATCATATTTACATAAAAGGAGAGGGTTTTGCAAAGTTTTTTGGAAATTTTGTTAGCAAATCGCCAACAACACTTTAATATTTACTCCGTAGCAAGGGTTGTAATGATTCCCCTGC
>JAOZLM010000184.1:3326-5257 GCA_029934815.1 Desulfocapsa sp.
AAGCAAGAATACCTCCACTCATATTGAGGATATTGGTAAATCCTTCCGAATTCAGTAAACCGGCAGCAGCCTTGCTGCGCATTCCTGAGCGTCAGTAAACAAAGGTTGGTTTATGTTTGTCTACTTCGTTTAGCCTGTCCTGGAGATCTCTCACCGGAATCAGGACGGCACCGGGGAGATGACTTTCAGCAAATTCTCCGGGTTGCCGAACGTCCAGCAGCTGATACGTTCCCGGCTCATGCCCGGTCATATACTTTTTTACTTCATCCGGGCTGATATTTTCACCTGCCGGAAACAGATCACCCGCGATCATGCGGTCAATTCCCTGTACATTTCTTCATTAAAGCCGATGTACACTTGCTTTCCGCTACGAGCTGTTGGCGCACGCAGATTTCCGGTTCGGCCAAGACATACTTTAAGAATTTCTTCTTTGTTCTCTTCATCCGGAACAAATGTCTGTATCTTCTTACCTCGTCCGACGGAAAGACTTTTGGCTTTTGCAATTATTTCCCATGCGCCATCTGCCTTGATTACATTTTTCCGTGCATCTTCAATCTCATCTGTCACAATATTTGCCTGCTCAAGAGCCTCCTGAGCTTTGGTACAAGATTTTCAGCCTTTTCGCAGATATAACCAGTCAATTTTCATGTTTTTCTCCAGATATACAGAATTATTTGCATCCAGCCAATACATCAGCAACAGCAGCCAAAAGCTGATCAATTTCTTCTTTGGTAATTATCAGTGGCGGCAGAAACCGCAACACTACATTTCCGGCAAAGTTTATAAGAACACCATTATCAAAAAGTTTCTTCACCATATCAGCGCCCTGCTCAACTCCAGCATCGGTGAGTACAAGGCCACGAATAAGCCCCATCCCTCTGGCACCACTGGCCAGTTTCGGGAAACGCTCAGCAAGCTTTTCAAGTCCTTTCTGTAAATACTCCCCTTTTTCCAGCACTTCAGACATAAAACCATCTTCAAGCATGATTTTCATGGTGGCAACGGCAGCAGCACAGGCTACGGGATTTCCACCAAATGTAGAACCATGGGTTCCCGGCACAAAAGATGCCGCAATTTCTTTTCGGGATAACATGGCACCAATAGGCATACCGTTACCGAGCGCCTTAGCCAGTGTCATAATGTCCGGAACAACACCAATTTGTTCATAGGCAAAAAGAGTTCCGGTGCGTCCCATCCCGGTTTGAATCTCATCAAAGATAAGCAGAAGATTATGATCACGGCACAGCTTCTCGACACCTTGCAGATAATCGATGTCCAGTGGTCGTACGCCACTTTCGCCCTGCAACGGTTCACACATAATCGCACAGGTCTGATTGGTAATCATAGCCTCCAGCACATTCAGATTCCCAAAAGGTGCGTGGGAAAATCCTTCCGGCATGGGCTCAAAACCTTCATGGAATTTTGGCTGACCCGTTGCTGCGACGGTGGCCAGTGTTCTGCCGTGGAATGATCCGGCAAGGGATATGATTCCGTAGCGCTCTGGCCCTGCACAGATTCTGGCAAGTTTAATAGCTGCCTCATTTGCTTCTGCGCCACTGTTTGCCATAAAAACCTGATCGGCAAAAGAGTGTTTGGTGAGCAACTCCACCAACTCTGTTTGTGGTTTCGTATAATAGAGATTGGAAACGTGCACCAGTTCAGATACCTGCTTACACACCGCTTCGGTAATGGCAGGATGGCAATGCCCAAGACTGCAAACAGCAATCCCCGCCAGACAATCCAGATATTTTTTCCCCTCTGCATCTGTGAGAGTGCATCCTTCTCCCTTCACCATGGCCGCCGGATATCTCGCATAGGTTCCCATAAATACCTTCTCAGCTTTTTCAGCCCAGATTTTATTTTCTTCACTCATTACACAATCTCCGTTCCGATTCCTTCTTTGGTAAACATTTCAAGTAAGATAGCGTGTT
>JAOZLM010000022.1:0-1825 GCA_029934815.1 Desulfocapsa sp.
CTGAAATAATCCTAAGAAAAGAATATCTTGATATATTAGAAAATCCATCCAGACCAAATCAACAGGTATTCATTGTAAAACTAAATAATTACATCCATTCTGTGCCATTCATAATCGATGATCAGTCAAATATTATCTTAAAAACAGCGTATCCAAGCCGAAAGCTAAACAAGAAATACACGGGGTGAAATTATGAAACCAAAATTAGATAATTACGAAAAAGAAATTGAAAAAAACATTTCGCAATTCAGCCCTGTCAGTATTCAAAAAAAAGAATTGATTGAGGGCATTATTGACAAAGCCAATGCAAAAAAAAGCATAAGTTTACGTCTCAAAGCTAATGATCTGGAATTACTAAAGCACAGAGCTGACTCTGAAGGCTTACCTTACCAAACGTTATTATCAAGTATTGTCCACAAATTTGTTTCAGACCAATTGGTAGATAAAAGAAGTATCATCAAAAGTCTTGAGATTTTAAAAGCATCATAATTGACCCAACAAAAGTTATTGAATGAATCCCTAATGGCTTGATGAGAAAACTAAAACCTTCCAAACTGTTACCATTCGGAAATGATATAAATAAATCGGGTAGCCGGGGGATTTTTCCCCCCAGCCCCCACTGTTTATCTCAACTTTCCACTTAGACGTATTGTATGAACAGGATAGTCCTATATATAGCTGGCGCATTATTCCTGTTGGGGATTCTCTTTAGAATCTGTTTCGCACTCTTTTTCCCTAAAAAGTTTGCAGAAGGTTCCAGAGAAATGCTCTTTCTTGATGAACGGGAGAAGAAATTGAAAGATTTTGAAAATCATGGAGATCACGGCTAGCCACAGCTTTAGAATCTCAAAATCTCTTTGAAAGACAGGTCAGAAGACAGAACTAACTATCCAATCACTTATTTACAGCCAGCAGAGACAAAACTATGCAACTCGATGACTATTTTGAAATGAATATGGAGCAATTTCGTAAATTCCGAAAAGAAAAGGATGAAAGCGAATATCTGGTCGTTGACGTCCGGTTCCCCGAAGAGTACGAGGAAGAGCATATTCCGGGCTGTGTCCTCCTGCCCCTTGCAGAAATAAATGCCCGGTTAACTGAGCTTCCTGCTGACAGAGATATCGTGTTTTATTGTCATAGCGGTAAACGGTCACGAACTGCGGCATTGTTCGCCACCTCAGTTCCATTTTTTACCAGAAATATTTACAATTTAGAAGGTGGCATTATCTCCTTCACAGACAAAACAGTTCCCGACTATCCGGTTTTACAGGTTTTTGATTTTGATGGTAGTCTCTCTGAACTTTTTAGAACTGCCATGAATCTTGAACGAGGGGCAGAAAAATTTTACAAGGCTGTTTTGCAAGAAATTGGAAATGTTCCTTACCGTAAAACCATACAAATTCTTGGCCAGGCAGAACTGGGACACGCACGTTTGATTTACTCTTTATGGGAAAAAACCGGAGAGAAGATTCCACCTTTCAAGGAGTTGTACTCCTCACTTCCGGGCGATATTGTTGAAGGTGGTAAATCCATTAAAAGTCACCTTGAAAAACTGCACAAAATTGACAATAACTTTGAGGCTCGTTTACTTGAGATTGTTCTGGAAATAGAACATGCAGCATACGATTTGTATCGTACCGTAGCTTTGCGTCTTCAGGGAACAGAAAATGAATCCTCGTTTATCACACTCGCCGAGGCAGAGAAAGGACATATGCTTTTGGCTAGTCAGGGGATGGGCTAGCTCCTCTCTCGTTAACCCAAAGATGTTCTGTCACTCAACCTTGTTATATTTTCATTACTCCGTCATCCGGACCTGATCCGGAAT
>JAOZLM010000022.1:1925-15967 GCA_029934815.1 Desulfocapsa sp.
GTCACTCAACCTTGTTATATTTTCATTACTCCGTCATCCGGACCTGATCCGGAATGACGGCATCTCATTAAATCTCTGGTTGCTGGAATACCTGTTACCGGTTTTTATATTTCCTTTTCCAAATCCAGGGTGCAACAGGATTTGCCTCCCGCCAAAGGCCTGTTTTTTTCTCACGTGCCTCGCTTTCGTACACTTTCCATGTTTTGCAAATAGGTTCCTTACAATAATAGATATGAACCCAGGCGTATCCACTTCTAACAAGCAACTCATTTACATTTTCACCATTTTTCGTTCTCACCAGGGCAACTGTCCGGCCATATTTATCTATATCTTTAACTTCCAGATCGACGAGTTCGTGCAGTAATATTTTTTTCGTAATCTTTTTGGCAGCTTTTGAATAAGGTTGCCTGTATTCCGGGGTATCAATACCCCACAGCCTGATTTTTATATCTTTAGTTCCATTACTTACCAGAATTGAGTCTCCATCGATGACCTTCTTAACAAGGACATCGTGAACTGTTTTTGCAATTGCAGGATCGCAAACTAAAAATACAGCAATTAGAAATATCCAGACCATCTTGTATTTTGTCATAGACTTATCTCTCTTCATATTTTACATCTGATATTGACACACAGCGACAACGGTTTTTTCCCATTTATTAACAACTTGTTGCGACGACAGAACAACGTCTTTTAAAGCGGGCTTACGTTTCGTAGGAATGCAAGTGGCTATAAAATAGTATACCATACTGTTTTTCTACAATAATAATTCATAAAGCTCCTTGTTATTCATTCCACGATTATGATAAGCTATTTATATAAAGGCTATGAAATTGGCACCCTAACAGCTTTTTGCCATTTCTCCCCTTGCAATTCAATGGACAGGTATGAAGGAAGATAACGACGCACTCACAGACTCAGAAGAACAGACCAGGGATTTTCTCCTTACACTGTCATTATTTGATACCTTCAATGTAGACGAGCTCAAGCTCCTTGCAAGACATATGAGTTATATTCAACTCCAACGGGGGGAGTTCCTTTTTGTTGAGGGGGATAAGGGCGACTTTATGGGTTTTGTTGTGCAAGGAATTCTTGAAGTTTTAAAGAAATCAGCAATTGGTGAAAATATTATTTTGGCTAGACTCGCCAAAGGAAGCTTAATTGGTGAAATGGCTCTTATTGACAAATCACCACGATCCGCTTCTGTTGTATGCAGGCAGCCAACGACTATGTTGACATTAACCAGTAAAGGTTTTGAACGTCTTACGGAAAGTTCACCATCAACCGGGGTTAAGTTTATCCAGAAAATTTCCAGACTATTGAGTCTTAATATGCGTCGTACATCCAGTAAGCTTGCTGATATGTTACAAAACTACCCTGCGGTGTAATAGTATGATTTCCTCTAAAAGAACTTTAAATCGCTAAATCAGCTCATGCCAAAATCTTCTGCGTCCAACACATCTTCTCTGCAAGACAATAGTTTCTACGGTATTATTGGTGAAACTCCTGTTATGCAGAAACTTTTTGATCTAATCCGAAAAGTTTCCGAAGATGATTTTGCCACTGTCCTTATTCGGGGCGAATCCGGCACAGGAAAAGAACTTGTCGCAAAAGCAATTCATAACCATTCAAGCCGGAAGAATAATAATTTTGTTCCAGTAAATTGTGCCGCAATCCCTGACGATTTACTGGAAAGTGAATTGTTTGGTTATACAAAAGGTGCTTTTACTGGTGCTGTCAACAACAAGACCGGACGCATCCAGTATGCAGACGGCGGTACTCTGTTTCTCGATGAAATTGGCGATATGAAGCCAACCCTGCAAGCGAAATTACTACGGGTTTTACAGGAAAAAGAGTTTGAGCCAGTGGGTGGTTTGAAGGCGACCTCTGTTGACATTCGTGTTGTTGCAGCAACGCATTGTGATCTTGAGCAACTTGTTTCTGAAGGAACCTTTCGAGAAGATCTTTACTACAGACTCTCGGTGATTCCTTTACAGATTCCAGCACTCAAAGAGAGAAAGGCAGATATCCCTATTTTGCTCGAGAGTTTTTTAAATATCCATGCCACGCAACGGAACCGCAAAAAGTTCACTATATCCAAAACAGTTTATGAAGCACTGCTTTCCTATGACTGGAAAGGGAATGTTCGTGAGCTTGAAAACCTTGTTCAACAATTAGCCATCCTCTGTAGTGGTAAAGAGATTCAGCTGGAAGATCTGCCTGAAAGGATTACCGACGACTTTGATCCCGAGAATGTTGATCAGGAGATGGTTACTACAATTCTCACCAGCAGTAAACAACCTGTGCGCCCTGCTGCTCCCTCGCAGAAAGTTACCCAACCCAACAGCCCGGAACCACCTGGCAATGATTGGGAAGATGGTCAGGTAGACTTTAAGGTACTGATTAACGATTACGAATCGCAGTTGATTATCCAGGCCATGAAAATGAGCAATGGCAATAAAAAGGAAGCTGCAAAATTACTCAATCTTAAACGAACAACACTGCTGGAAAAAATAAAGAAGAAGGGTTTACAGGGGATGTGGGAATAAAACAAAAAAACCTGCATTTTACATTGTTGTAAAATACAGGCTCGTTATTTTCACTACTACCTAAAACAAATCCTAGAACGGTACATCTTCTCCGGTTCCACCGCTATTGCTATTTCCACTACTTGAGGGCCCCATCGAAGATTCATCAGGTAATGGTGGCTCAAAATCACCAGAAGATGTTTCATTTGCTCGTGGAGCCAACGATTTCAACTCATTTGCAACAATTTCTGTTGTGTATCTGTCGTTTCCATTTTGGTCTTGCCACTTACGTGTTTGCAACCGTCCCTCAACATATACTTTATTCCCTTTTGAGAGATAAGTATTACAAAACTCAGCAGTTTGAGCCCAAACAATCACACGATGCCATTCGGTTTCTTCCTGCTTATTGCCATCCCTGTCTTTCCAGACACGATTTGTGGCAACACTAAGATTAGCTACTGCCGTGCCAGCCTGTGTATATTTCAGCTCAGGATCCTGCCCCAGATTTCCAACTAAGATGACTTTATTTATCATTTTCTACTCTCCGCAGATAAGGTGATATTTGACGTTTTACAGAATAGTACACACCATATACCAAGGAGCCAAATAAGTATACACTCTCTTTTATCAGGCGACACTATTATCGAGCATAAGTGGAATTCCGCCCTTATCATCAGGCACATAGCCCATAACCTCTTGCCATATCTCGTCACTTTCCATGCAGAAATATATAACAGTCCTGGCCGCAGCATATCGTTTTAACAATCCGTAAATATGTTTATAAAGAGTAACTCGTCGTGGTCTGAAATAGCGTTTTTTATTATCAAGCCCTTCTATAAATTCCTGGTAGAAAATTCTTGAACCGGGGAAGCGTTCTGTACCGATTGTTTTAAGGGACGGGAGGTAGCGAAGTGCGCCGAGAGAAATCCAGACAATACTTTCAGCCGGAACCGTCTCATAGAGTTTTTTAATGGTTTCCTCATAGCCTTTCTCCCAGCCCGGATGATCAATAATCGGATCGAAATGAAATGCCAGCTTATATCCCCACTCAGCACATTGTTTTGCAGCTTGCAAGCGCTCATCAAGGGTAGCAGTTCGAATCTCTTCTTTTTGCATTATGGGAGAAGAATTAAGGGACCATGCAAGAATGGTTCGTCCGTTATGTGCCAGCCCCTCAAGATTTCCAATAACTGCACTTTTTGTTTTTAATTCAAGCACTGCCTGATTCTTATCGGCCATAAACTCTACCAGTTTCCCGCTCAGACCGGTAAATCGATCGAGCGCCATGGAATCGGTAAACTCACCTGTACCAATGCGGAAAAAACGTTCGGGTTCTGCCTGAAAAGCACTCTCCATTTCAGACAACAAATTGTCACTATTCACAAAAAAAGTAAGCCATGGTTTATTCAGATATGCCTGCAATATGCAATACACGCAATCCATGGGACAATTCATACCAATATTTAAAACCTGATAATCACAGCAGCGATATTCTTTTGTACCCGGACAGGGTTTAAAAAAATGTCCCCTGTTTTTACACAGCAACAAATGATGTTTTCCCTCATTGAGGTTTTCAGGATACACCCCGTCAATCCCTTGTGGTTCGCTACGATCTTCAATGACAGTATAGGGTAGATCTGCGCGATTTAGTATTTCACGGGTGTAAGGAAGATCAAGGCAGGATTCCTCAACATGGATCTGTTTTACATACCTTGACGGATCACTCCAGCTTTGCTTAGCACTCATTGCAGCACCTGTTTTTCTGCCATTTTTGCAATCTCAAGATATCTGCTTGCTTCTTCAATTTTGTCATGTTTTAAACAGCCTTTTCCGTAGACTGTGCATTTTTTGTATAGCTCTAGGAATGCAACTTTTCGCTGTTCCAGAGTGAGTTGTTCAGACCGTAAAAGATCCTGTATTGATCTTATGCGAAGTTTATCCATTCCCACCCGATATTGAAAAGACACCTGATCTTCCCTGCCGCCTTCCTTTATTGTGAGAGCTTCATCAACTAATAAAAATGGATGGCTACAGCTTGTGCGAATCCAGAGATCATAATCTTCACAACATCGATATTGTTCATTGAAAAGTCCTGTCTGCTCAAACAACTCTTTTCGGATCATCACCGTGGACATACCTACGGCACAAAGTTGTAGACAATGTGCAAATATATCTCCATTTCCAGGCTGATGTTTTTTCTTCTGATTGAGATGCTTCCCTCGTCGAAACCATATTTCTTTTGTGTGAGAGATCATACTCTGCGGATTTTCTCTTAGGGCTTTAGATTGCAATTCCAGTTTTGTTTTATGCCAGTGATCATCTGAATCAAGAAATGCTACAAAGTCATATTGAGCACAACGGATGCCATAATTCCTTGCTGCCGCAGGGCCTTTATTGTCCTGATACAAGTAATGTATTTCGCTTGTGCTGACTGTTGCAAAATCACTGACTATTTTTTTTGTAGAATCAGTGGATCCATCATCTACCACAATAATCTCATCACACGTAAGGGACTGTTTAGCAACTGATTGCAAGGCCCGACCAAGGAGTTCTCCTCGGTTATATGTTGGAATAACGACGGATATCCCCTTCATTTGCTGTGAATCACCTTTTTTTATGGAATTAGTGGAAGATTAATAAAGCAAAATACAGTAGTATATCAGGTTTAGCAAGATACCCTAAACGCCTACGATATACGACATTTATCAACAGATATAATTAATTCTATGAGCAGCGAAATCCTTATAAACTCCACCAGCTACGAGATCCGAATTGCCCTTGTTGAAAACGGACAGCTGGCTCAGTTTCATCTCCAGCGCCCCACCGAAAAAGGACTTGTTGGAAACATCTATCGTGGCCGGGTGGTGAGAGTTCTCCCTGGAATGCAGGCCGCTTTCGTTGATATTGGCCTTGAACGTACAGGTTTCCTCTATGTGGATGATGTGTTTATCCCAAATGCAGAACTCGACGACAGATTAATGCACCGTACTAACCCGTGCGGTAAACTCGAATTATCCTCGTCAGAACCTGATATTGATGAATCGCGAAGTCCCGGAAGATCCATTGAAGATCTTTTATCCGAAGGGCAGGAAATCACCGTTCAGGTCGGTAAAGATCCCATTGGCACAAAAGGTGCCCGTCTAACCTGCCATATCACCCTCCCTTGCCGAAACCTTGTGTTTATGCCGCTTACCGACCATATCGGTATTTCACGAAAGATTGAGAATGAAGAAGTTCGCCAGGATTTAAAAGAACGTATAGAAAATTTACGCCCTGCCGGTACAGGATTTATTGTCCGCACCGTTGCAGAGCACGCAAGCGTTGAAGAACTCGAAGCGGACATGGAATTTCTCATGCTGCTCTGGGATGAAATTCTGGATATCTCCGGACATACAACTTCCACCCCCACCAGGGTTTACGAAGATCTTGATATCACCTTTCGATCTGTTCGTGATCTTTTCACCGAAGAAGTTCGCAGCCTGATACTTGACGACAAAGATACCTACGATAAACTCCTGCGATTTGTACAGACTTTTGCACCAAAATTACAGGACAGAATTTCGTTTTATCAGGGCGATGCACCTCTTTTTGAAGCACACGGAATTGATATTGAAATCAATCGTGCCCTTGAGAAAAAAGTGTGGCTTAGATCTGGTGGATATATCATCATTGAAACAACAGAAGCACTTTCTGTAATTGATGTTAATACCGGTCGATTCGTTGGTAAAAATGACCTTGAGGATACAATCTTCAAAACCAATATGGAGGCAGCCAAAGAGATTGCCTACCAACTGCGGCTTCGCAATATTGGCGGTATAATCATCATCGATTTTATTGATATGGATGACGAACAACACCGTGAAGAACTCTTTTCATCTTTTAAAGAGGCCGTAAAGAAAGATAAAAGCCGAATAAATATCCTCAGGCTTTCTGAGTTTGGTCTGGTACAGATGACCAGAAAACGAAACTGCGAAAACCTGAATCAAATGATGTGTGAACCCTGCCACTACTGTGCAGGTGAAGGCGTTATAAAATCCAGACGCACAATCTGTTATGAAATATTCAGAAAGATCGCCCGCCGGGCAAAAAGGTATAACGGATATAATATCGCTGTTACTGTTCACCCGCGTGTTGCCGATATGCTCCTCAAAGAGGAAGAACAGGTAACCAATGAACTTGAACAAGATATCGGAAAACGACTGACCATCATCCCAAGTAAAAAACTGCATATTGAGAAATATGAGATCAGCTGGGAAAAACTGTAATAATCATATAATCCAGAGAATTTTCTATGGCACGACTTGGCTCAAGAAGAAAAAAACGTTCTGCATTCCCCTTTTTTCTAATCCTGACACTGCTGCTTGCAGCTGGTGGTGGATATGTTTTCCTGACATATTTCGAAGGTGTTAAACCTGTCATCGAAGCCGACCACCTCAAGGTCGCGATTGGTAAAAGCACACCTCTTTCTGTTAGCGTTAGCGACACAAAAAGTGGACTTCGTTCCATTCGCATTTCTCTCACTCAGGGGCAGGTTGAAAAACAGGTTTTTTCCAAAGAGTTCCCCAAAATAAAACAGAATGTGGCTGATGGTCATCATAAAGAAACAGTCAATGTTGATATTAATATCAAAGCACTGGGTCTAAAAGACGGTGAAGCCATCCTCTCCATTGAAGCGGTCGACTATTCCATGCGCCGTTTTATGAAGGGAAATATCAGCCTGTTAACACACACAGTTTTAATTGACACCAAGGCACCTAAAATCGGTATTATCCATAGTGAACGTTATATACAACCCGGTGGTGCAGGTATTGTCATTTACACAGTGGATGATTCTGTCAGCCATGGACTTATGATCAATGACGCTTTTCATCCCGGTTTTCCGCTGCTTGACGAATCAGAAAAAAAATACATCTCCTATTTTGCAATGCCTTTTAATGCTGAAAAACTCGACAAAGCATTTATCACGGCTGTTGATTCAGCAGGTAATATCACTGAGAAGCCTTTTGCACCAATAGTAAAAAATCCAAAGCAAAAGCGAGATAGAATCAATGTAAGTGATGGCTTTCTCTCAAAGAAAATTCCAGAATTTGAGGCACATTATCCGGAGATGAACGGAACAAATGTTGAAAAGTATATGTATGCCAACTCAAAGATCCGGGCAATGAACAACAAAAAAATTCACGACCTGTGTATGCAGCCAGAGAGCAAACGACACTGGTCAGGACGTTTTACCCGAATGGCAGGCAGCGGAAAAGCCGGCTTTGCAGACCATCGCACCTATTATTACAATGGCAAGGCAATCGACAAACAGGTTCACCTTGGGATGGACATAGCCTCAACCAGACACGCTGGAGTTAAAGCATCCGGCACCGGAAAAGTTATCTACAGCGATTATCTTGGTATTTACGGAAATATGATCATGCTGGATCATGGACAGGGAGTATTCAGTCTCTACTCACACCTCAGCCAGTCCAATGTTTCGCCAGGAGATATGGTAAAGCAAGGTGATATTCTGGGAAATACTGGAACAACTGGTATGGCAGGTGGAGATCATTTACACTTTTCCATGTTGGTTAATGGTGTTTTTGTCACTCCTAAAGAATGGTGGGATCAACACTGGATCGATGTTACCATCGATGGCCCGGTGATGGATGCCAAGTTCTGATTGTTTGGGGTAGCCAGTCTGATACGGGATAATGAAGAATTGCCGCCCTAATCTTCCACTTCGTAATCAGGCCCTTTACAGAGATGGCAACGTAATGTTGGATCGTCTTTATCAAAGATGTATTCCCAGTCTTTTTCTCGTATTTCGGCTTCTCGGTCCCGGCCGCAATTGACACAAACCCAGATATCACCATCTTCTGTTTCAAATAAATGCATTACAAACTCCTTAAGGAAAATATTATATACGACGAAATTAGTACCCCATCTCTTCTTTTTTCACAAGCTTTGTCACCCTGCCCGCCTTTCTTTCTTGTGACCTTTTTAAATATTCTGTACACTCTCACGCAATAATAACAGAAACATAATTCCAACGGAAAAACGAATAAAGAATGGCAAGACCTGCACTATTTCCCAAGCTCCTTTACAGTTATCTTGCAACAGAGATGCTGGCTCCTTTTTTTGCCAGCTTCGTGGTAATGAACTGCGTTTTTTTCCTTGTAAAACTTATTCCATTTCTCAATGTAGTATTAGAGCTTGAAATTAGTTTTGCCGATTTCCTTCGGCTTTTTTGCTATCTCTTCCCCAATATGTTTCTTTACTCCATCCCCATGGCAGCAATGATGGGTGTGATCATTTCCTTTACAAGACTCTCTGCAGAAGCTGAGATTCTTGCGTTTAAAGCCAGCGGCATCAGCCTTTACCAAATGTTACCCCCTGTTATTCTTGTTTCACTTTGTATAGGACTCCTGACATCGTTTTTCTCCGTCAGTCTTATCCCCAAATCTGAAGTAGCTATGAAACAGCTTATGTTTCAGCTTGCCAAAGAAAAAATAGATAAGGGAATTAAAGAGAATCAGTTTACTGAAGCGCTTGGCGACCTTGTAGTCTATGTAGATTCCATAGACAAGGAAAGCGGTGAGTGGGAAAATGTGTGGGTTTCTGATATGCGAGGGCAGGTACATCCCATCATAACCATGGCTCAAAAAGGTAATATGACAGCATTTATCGACAAGATGATGGTCACAATTACCCTCAGTAACGGAAGCTTGCACCGACCTGACACTACAAGATCTCAAATTATCGGCTTTGACTCTTATGTTATCAACATCCCTTTACAAACACCTAAAATCCTTGATGGTGATGACCTGACATCTCTTTCAGCAAAATCCATGACTCTCAGGCAGCTGCAGGATGCCGCAACCCTTGCAGGCAGAGACAGTGAAGAAGGAAGAGACCGACTGGTGCATTTCCACAAGCGCCTGGCACTTCCCGTTGGGTGTTTTATTCTGAGTCTTCTTGGCCTTCCCCTTGGACTGCTGGCAGGACCTGGTAAAAAGGCTATTGGAATACCACTGGGATTAGGATTTTTTATTTTGTATTATATTCTTTTCACCCTCGGCAAATCCCTTGCTGATGATTCCCAGTTACCTGTTGTTTTTACCATGTGGCTGCCAAATGCCATATTTCTGACTCTTGCTCTCTATGCTATACGTCAGGCTGCAAGAGAACGTTCAGCTGTGCCTGAGCTAATAAAAGATGCAGTGGCTGCAACTGTAGACAAATGTACAAGACCTTTCAAAAAACAGTTTAAGAAATTCACAAAAGCCCTTGAGGGAACACCTGTGCAGCAATCTGACCCTGTTGCTACACCAGTTGACTCTGTCAGCCTGCCATCTAAAAAACCAGTCAGCAGCGAGGAAGCAGCAAATTATTTAACCGAAGGTACTGTTCACGGAAACGTAAACAGCCATATTTTTCATATTCAGGGGTGTGAATATTACTATTGTAAGAACTGTACCATTGAATTTAAAGATGTTGAGCTGGCTGCTAAATCCGGCTTTGAACCTTGCCGCTTTTGCAAAAACCTGCTGGAAAAGTAACCTTTGCCTCACCTTTGTTTTATTTTGTATCTTTCTCTGTCGCCTCATCAATTGCTTTTGTAAGCGCAGCAATATGCACATATCCCGCATAATGAACCGGACTTTTCCCTGTAATCGGATCAAAACCACTAGGATCCGCTACACAAAAATACTGCACCTGTCTTGGTAAACGCGTCATTACATCTTCAACAGTGCAACCAATATATTCCTGTAGAGCATCCCAGGTAGCACCACATGGTGCTCCTCGTATAACCTGAATATCGGCAATTACATTATCATTTACTGTAACCTTGTACTCAGGCAGACCAAAATATTCCCCGTAAGCACCAAGTTTTTTATTTTTGCCAAGACCACAACAGGTAAAAGGTGTAAATCCTCCCCCCTTTTTACCTGCTGAAACAAGCTCAATTCCCTTTTTTTCACAAAGACGCATCAGGTGATCAACCAGATCTGGATGTTTCAGGAAATTAAGAACCAGGTCTGCAGAAAAATCATCATCAATAAAATCCTCAGGGTTCTCTATAAAGTCAGGTAAATAGGAATCCACATTAACAGTTTTCGTAATTGTAAGCCCCTTCCCGTACTTCAAAACGCCTTCAACTTTCAGCTCTCCCGAGTTCTGTTGCTGGAACACAACGATATCCATAATAGATTCTCCCCTATATCAGATTTGAAAAAAACGTATATTTTGACTGCAACCGCTTGATTACAAGAGTGTTTTATCTTGACATCAATTTTTCTTCAATATAAAGTTATAGTGAAAAGATATGTACCACAACGAACTAGTCGCAAGCACAAGTTCCATTATAACATTTTTATTCCGGAGATATCATGGAGTACGAATCCAAACTTACCGATATAATAGCAAGTCTTCCAGAAGTTGACGGAGGCTTTCTCTACGACCCGACAAGAGGAATCTATTCTAATCAAACTGCAGGAACGGTTGATGACTTATCATTACTGCAGGTAAGTACGAAACTCAGTAAAATAGTTTCGATGCTGGCGGTTCATTTCCATGATACCGGTGGAATACGGGTAACATTTAAAGACCTGATCCTTTACGGTTTGATGTTTGAGGAAAACAACTGGCTTTTCCTGCTCCATCATCCTTCATTAAGTCCTGGAATGGTCAAAATGACGGTTCAGATGGCTCTTAATATCCAGCAGGAAGAAATACCTGAGCTCCCGGAAGCTGCAACTACTGAAGATAATGAGTCGCTGCTTGATGTACTGATGAACGATGACTCTGAATTACAGGAGCCATTAACCATTATCGAAGAAGAACTCGCAACGCATATTGGCCCTGTGGCTGAACTTGTATTTATCGATGCCATAAACGACTGGAAAGATGCCCCCCCATCCCTTGAGACTCTTCCGGAACTTATTGAAATGCTTGCAAAAGAAATTGACGAAGAAGATGCCTGTGATCTATTTAGAAAAAACATGAAATCATTTGCAGGAGCAACAGAATAAAATGGCCACAACAAAAGATTTTTCACGACTCAGCGATATTGAAGGTGTGGCCAATTACATTCTGGTACGAAATGATGGTTATGTGGTCAGTGAAAACTATGAAGAAGCTGTTTCGCTCTCTTCATCGATTGTTACCACTGGTAAACTTTGTGACTCACTGACAGATGACCTTTCAGGCAGGCGCTATATTTACTGCTGCGTAGAACGAAAATCTGGAGATAACATTCTTGTCTTCTCCCTTGGTCGGTACTATCTCGGCATCATAAAGCATCCGACTGCAGAACCACAAACACTTGCTGATTCAGTCATTGCATTTTTACGCACTCTTTCCTGATTTTTCCTTTAACAGAAAAATAAAATGAAACTACCCGACGCTAAAGAAATGAGGGAGCTCGACCAGAGCGCTATCAACGATTTCCATATTCCCGGGATCGTTCTTATGGAAAATGCGGGTGTTGGCACCGTTCAGATGATGATGGAAGAGCTTGGAAGTCCTGCCAATTCTTTTGCGTTGATCTTTATAGGTCCTGGAAATAATGGCGGCGATGGCCTTGTTATTGGCAGACATTTGCACCAGTATGGATGTAAGCCGATCTTCTTTTTTCTTGTGGATCCCGAGAGTTTGCAGGGTGATGCAGCTGCCAATATGAAAATTGTTCGTAAACTTCGCCTGCCATTTCACATTATCGATTCAGAATCACGAGTGCAGACATTGCCTGTACTTTACAAACAGTTTGTCAGTCGTGGGATTCCTTGCTATGCAATTGTTGATGCTCTTTTTGGAACCGGGCTCAGCAGACCATTAACCGGTCATTTTGCAGAAACCATACACTTTATCAACTCCTCAGATTCTGTACGCGGCCTACCCGTTATATCTGTTGACATTCCATCCGGCATGGATTCTGACAATGGCAAAATCCAGGGCATTTGTCTTCGTGCCGATTACACGGCAACTTACGGTTGTGCACAACCCGGACATGTTATGCACCATGGCCCTGAATTTTCCGGTAAAATCAAAGTCATTGATATTGGTATACCTCCTGAGTGCATGGAAAAAGCCAAGGTCACCACAGAACTTCTTGATAAGGAAACTGTTTCTAATCTTCTAAAGCCGTTAAAGCGTGTCGAGAATGTTCACAAGGGCAGTCATGGGCATCTCGCAGTTCTTGCCGGTTCTCTTGGTAAAACCGGAGCTGCTGCACTGGCTGTTAAAAGTGCATTACGTACTGGTACCGGGCTTGTCAGCCTCTTTGCCCCCAAGGAATTAAATTCCATTTACGAAGGTCTTGTGATTGAAGCAATGACAATTCCCCTTCCGGCATCTGCCACCTGTCTTACTGTGAACGATCTTGCCTTTATCAAAAAAAATCTGGGTGGGAAAAAAGCTATCATACTCGGGCCTGGTATTGGTACTGATCAGGCAACCGCGGATCTTGTTCTTGATTTATATAAATCCATTCATCAGCCTATGGTAATTGATGCTGACGCTTTAAATATTCTTGCGTTACACAGGGAATCTTTACCTGTTGCTGCGGGTCCTCGAATTTTTACTCCCCACCCCGGTGAAATGGCAAGACTGATTGGAAGAAGTATCGAAGAAATTCAGGACAATCGTGTACAAGCAGCAAGAACCGGCTGTGACATGTATTCCAAAGATCGTAAGGATTGTATAATGGTACTGAAAGGTGCTGGTACGATCATCACTTCCTCAGCCGGTCTCACTTATATCAACACCAGCGGGAATCCTGGAATGGCAACGGGTGGCATGGGGGATGTTTTAACGGGTATTATTGCGGGACTGCTCTGTCAGGGACTGGATTATGAAGAAGCATCTGCAGCCGGAGTGTATCTCCACGGCATGGCCGGAGACTCTCTTTTTGATAAAGTTGGATTCGGTTACAGCGCTTCGGAACTGGAAGACAGTATTCCCCACTCCATTGCAGAACTGCTAAAAGCAAATGGACAGTAATGAATAGTTGATTGTGTTTACAGTTTACCCTTAAATAGAAGTGTTTTCCTGAACAAATTTTTCAAGTACCTGAAAATCCCCTTCATAAATATTTAAAAACTGTACGCCTGTAGCATAACATGTTACATCATCTTTTTTCTTCCTCGACCACATAACCTTTCCCATTACTTTGATGATATCCTCACCATTCGTATAACCATTCAAAGCAATACCATTCAAAGGTATACGTAATCTGAGCAGAGAAAATTCAGGATAGAGTAAATTTCCGTAAAAAGAGAGTCCTCCACCACTAATATCCCGGGCTGTACAGGAAAAAACCGAAAGATCCGTATCAGAATCGTCACCTTGCAGCAGGCACACTTCTACCTCCATACCTGCAACGACACGCAAATGTTTACGCTTCATTGCCTCCATAGCTTGTCCCATCGAAATATCCTTATACTGAGCACGATCCGGAACAGATAGTGCGAAAGATTATAGTTTATAACACTCAGGCAGTAACTACGTTTTCCTTGTTGAGAAAGTGGT
>JAOZLM010000185.1 GCA_029934815.1 Desulfocapsa sp.
CAAATTTGCGTTCCTCGAATATAAAGTTTTTTACTTAGCCATCCAAAATTTAGGTTTTTACAAGTTTTTCAAAAGTAGTCAAATCAACTCGTGGCCAAATGGTACTCTATAACAAGTGGTTAAGGAAATGAAATGTCCAGATACTGAAAAGGGAACAAGCCCGATCCCCAAGGAGAGGTAGGCTTGTAAACGCTAAATGCCAAACCGGTTACATTTGATGACTTCGTAAAAAGGTAATATATGGATAAGCTGTCATTCCGGATCAGGTCCGGAATGACAGCGTTGAAACTCTTTACGACGCCATCACATTTCAGTGACAGTAATGGCCCCTTCAGGACACACTTCAACGCAGGTTTCACAGCCAAGACACTCGTCTTCTTCAACGACCTCAGCTTTACCATCTACCATCTCATAAACCTGAGCCGGACAAGCATTAACACACTCTTCATCACCAGCACATTTGTCTTTGTCTACAATAACTTCCCAAGCCATGACAGCCTCCTAAGATAACAAGCAGATAATTGTTTGTTCTACTCTGTTTTTTAGATTCAGTAGTACCGCTTTGGAACACTAATTTCCTGTAGTGAGCAGATAATTCAGAGGCCCTTGTTTGTCAAGAATATTTCATTTGCTCTTGAACACTTTATTGGTAGACGTATGAACTCATCACTTCCTTTTAAGATTACTTGTTTTACTGGAAAAATCATTGACCCTAATTGATGTTATCTAGTAAAGTCACGCTTTCATACTTTACTATTACCTTAGCACACACATAGAGATCACAAAAATGACTAAATCAAAAAAACTCTCAAAAAAAAATCAGCAACTTATAGCAGAAAAAAATGAAATGGCCATGGTTGAAGGCATCCTTGAAGGAAGTCCTGATGGTGTAGGCGTTGTAATCCTTCGCCTTGAATGCGGCTGTAAAAAAATGGCCGCTGTGGGCAAAGATGGTGAAGCTGCCTCTAAACTTATCATTTACAGGGATCAGGCTGAAAGTATTTGTCCAAAGTGCAAAAAAGATAATGGTGCTTTTATGCGCGTCACTGAAGAATTTATCCACTGGCAAAAGCCAGAGCCTTCGCAGGACGATCAGGAGATGATACGAATAAAAGTTTTTGGTACTGCTCCACCAACCAATTAACAGTCATCGCTCCCCAGACTAATTACCGTTTTTTTTACCGTCTTCAAGGCTCCCTAATTACTTGTTACCACTAAATGTATTCTGGTTTTAGACTTTATACGTAAAAACTTTAGCTTGCTTTTTCACACTCTTATGGGTATTTCTGTAAATTAAATCTATTCAAATTTTGCCTTTCATAGGCGACTCTTATTAAGTTAATTCCATATATCGTTAGGGAGAAACTGTTATGTCCACAGCCAAAATTTTATTCATAAGCTTTATCTCGATTTGCATTGTCGGAATGTTTCTCCTCTTCTCCATGCAGAAGAGTTCACAACTTTCGCTTGATATGGAAGATATGCAGCTTATCTCCAAAGAAAAAGACAATAAGATTGCCTCAATCAAAGATGCTCTTCAATCCGCTAATACCACAATTAAGCAGGTTCAGGCTGAAAATACAAAAATCCCTAAACTTAAAAGCAGCCTTGAAACCATAGAAAAAGAGAAACTGGTCTATATCCAGCAGCTTGATGATTTTCAGGCCGAACTACAGAATCAGGTTGATCTGGCAGGACAGCGCTTTACAGAGATAGCAACACTACAGGAACAACATAATAGTATTAAGCAGGCCCATACAAACTTACAGGCTGAGAGCACAGAACTGTTAACGGCCCATGAAGCTACACTGCTTGATCTTGAAAACAGAACATTAATGATTGAGGAATTCACAGAGACACTGGTCAAAAAAGAACGGGTTATTCAAATTTATAAAGAAAAACTCGATAAAGCCGCAGAAGATATTGTGGTTTTACAAACAAATGACTCCAATGAGCAGCTTAATCTTGTTCTTATCCTTGATGAGCTCGCCAGAAAAACTGCACTTGCAAAAGACCTTGGCAATAAGCTTAGCACTGCAAATAATGAAGCCATTGCTGCTGGAACTGACCCAAACACCACGATTGCTATAAACAATGAGAACCAGGCTTTAGTTGATAAACTGAGTCTTGAAAATGATTACCTTGCAACTGGAATCAAAGAACTTAAAACAATCATAGAAGAACTGGAAATAAGTGAGGCATCTGCTAAAGAGCTAATTGATTCTTTTACAGCTGAGATTGAACAGCTTCAGTTTCTCATAGTCGATAAAGACAAAGCACTTGCAGCATTACAATTGGACGCCAATGCCTCTGCACAACTGATTAATCAGCTATCCGTTACAATTACTGCCCGTGAGGAGGAAGTTGTAGCTGTTAAAGAACAAACAATGGGGATTGCAGCACCATTAACAGAAAAGATCACTGGTCTTGAGCTGCAGGGCACCAGAGCAGCCACCCAAATTGAAGATCTCACCGACAATTTGAAGCAATCTCAAACCTCCCTTGCTACAATTGCAGAAGAGAAACAGTTAATAAATGATGAACTTGTATCTACTAAAGTTGCCATTGAATCGATGCAGAATAAGCTTGGTGACGCTGAAACAAATCAGACTGCATTGCAGGATAGCATTTCAGCATTTGAGCAGGAACTTATAACTAAAGATGAAGCAATGGTCACCATGACAGCAGCACTCGCAGCTGCTACTTCACTAGCTGCTGAGAATGAGACTTTTGCAGCAGGATTGAACGAACAGCTTGCAGCTTCCCAAAATGCAGCCACTGTCCAAACGACAGAAATGGAAGAGCGCATCTCAAAACTAATTGATGAAGTTGCCACTGCCCAGGCCGTTACAACAGAACTCACAGAGAACACAGCTAATCTTCAGGCACGAAATGATGAGCTCCTTGCTGCACTTGCCGCAAAAGAAGAGCAGATTGAAGTCATAGAAGATATAGCGGTTGAAGCGGTAATTGAAGAAGAAACAATCATTGAGGCACTAGAAACAGCCACTGAGCCAGAGACCGAAGCCGTACCTGAACCGGAAGCTGTCGAAATCATCGTAGTTGACGAAGTAACTGAAACAGAAACCGCACCTGCAGAAGCTACTGAGCCACTCGAAGTCGTAGTTGTCGATGAAGTTATTGTTGATGAAGTTATTGCTGTTGAAGACCAGGTGACTTCAGACGCATCTGTTGAAATTGTAGCTGAGGAAATAGTCGTTATAGATGAAATCGTTGCCGAAGAGGTTGAAGCACCAACAGAACAGGCTGTGGAAGCAGTTCCTCTGCAAGAGGACTCAGACAACGAAGAGAATATGTAACAATCCAGTACCTGCTTAAATAATAAAGGCCGACTCACTGTATCCAGTGTGTCGGCCTTTTCTTATTTATAGCAGTTCTTTTTTTCTGCACTTTGTCAAAGCAGATTGAGCGACATCTGACTTATGCGAAAGCACCTCAACTAAAAACGCTTATTAAAGGATTTGAATTCCGGACATTACTAACTCGATGTTGGATTGCATTTATTAACAGACCCTTTTTAATTGAAATCTCTTTAGAGGAAAAAAGACATGAGTTATAAAAATAAAGATTCTTGTCGGATACGAACAATAACGACATTTTTGTCCCTGGATAAAGACAAAGGAAGCTGGAAGAAAGAACTGCTTAAAGCATCACAACTCTGCTCTGATTTAACAAAAGAATTTCAAAAAAGCGGCTATTTGGTTCAATCTGTCAGAATTGTCACGAATCCATTTGGAGAGTATCTCAACACGGATAGTGTGGAAAGTGCAAGATCAGGCTTAATATATCTCAGTGAACTATTACACTCTTCTGATATGCCAAAAATTCGACTGCGATTTGCTATTGGCGAAGCCAGAACCAAACATGAAATAGAAATTTTGCCGGAATTAGTTAAAGAATTTGGGGATTTGTGCAACGTATGCGTTAATGTCGATCTTGATGAATTTGGTGTGCTAGACAATAAATTGATACAATGTTCATCAGAAGCAATAGTAAAAATTAGTGAAATTACTCCAAGGGGTGAAGGTAATTTTAATTTCACAGTGAATTTCAACTGCAACCCGCTGATTCCTTACTTCCCTGCCAGTTATCACAGAAAGGAACTTGAAAACTGCTTTGTCATCGGTCTTGAAACACCAGACTTGCTTGTTGATGTCCTGAAAGACTTCAATCAAGGTACAGGCTCTCAACGCCATAACGATTTGTTTAAAGGCTATTATGATGTTATGAGCCGAGCTCTTCAATATCATATATCGAATATCAATGATTTAATTGGTAAAGCTGACATTGACAGCTCTTTCACCTTTTCCGGTTTTGATAGTTCTGCTGCACCTTCAAAAGATTGTGCTAGCATGGTTGAGGTGTATGAACAAATGGGTGTGGAGTATTTTGGAGCATCGGGTACAGTTGAAGCATCATCACTATTAACGAAAGTTTTTAAGTCCATTCAGGATGTTGAGCTTGTCGGCTTTTCAGGGCTAATGCTCGCACTCACAGAAGATACGGGGCTTGCTCAGGGAACTATTAACTCAAATTTTGATATCCGGTCTTTGTTAACGTACAGTGCGGTTTGCGGTATAGGTCTTGATACCGTGCCAATCCCTGGTGATACACCTTTGCATAAAATTTCAGCACTCATGAGAGATACCGGCACAATGGCTTACCGCTTAAACAAGCCATTAACCGTCCGCCTCTTTCCAGTACCGGGATTGAGTGCTGGTGACATGACGGCCTTTGAAAGTGATGATCTTTGCAACTGTGCAGTCCTTGCTGTTCCATAACTCAAGATTTTCTATCTCGATTGTTCATGATCACCCTAGAGAGTTTTAGAACTGTATCCATTACGGCTGTTACCGCTGTTTCGCCTCTTCCTCTCATGAATGGTATAGCCTACATTGTCATACTCATTGCTTTTTCCTCTTGATAAGAAATTAATCAACAATGGGTAGTTACACAATTTTAGTTACTGCCTCTTTGATTAACCTTCTTCCTGATAAGTGACCTTTTTGAAAAAACCTGTGCTGGCTTGAAGATAAAAATCAGAAATCAGCGATGCACAGTCTATGTAATTATTAAGAATAATATAAAATTGTATACCTTATCACTGGCTGTCTCAGCCTCCAGTCATCATATTTTTCACTAAAGTGTTTGTTACGCATATCGGGAA
>JAOZLM010000186.1 GCA_029934815.1 Desulfocapsa sp.
AAAAGACAAGCAAAATGGAGCTAACATTATGAAGAAATCTACAAAAACACTTATCACCTGTACTGTTCTGATGCTGTCAGTACTCAGCTTTACTATTTATAAAACCAAATTTTCACCGGAAACAGCTCCTGCTCAACTGGAATACCTGACGACTGCAAAACCACAAAAAATCAGTCTCATTTCTGTGGCAAATGCAGGAGAAATAAGCACAAGTGGTCAGACACTATTTGATTTTTCAGAAGAAACGGTGGGAGCACCACCAAAAACATTCACCGCCGCAGTGGGAAACTGGATAATTGGGAATGACAATAACAACACCGTTCTGGTGGTAGATGGTCGAAAATGGAAACGGGGAATAGCATCGGCCGGACTTGCCGACAAAGCAAAAGCCCTGTACGGCGAGCGATATGCGGAGTTTCTGGATAATGTAACTGCCTATGCCTACTTCCCCTTTGCTGTTGCCGGAAATGTGGACAATTTCAAAAACGGCGAAATAACTGTGCGTTTTAAAGGAGTTGCCGGCAGGATAGATCAGGGCGCAGGCATCCTGTTTGATTTAAAGCCAAACGGAGATTACTACGCAATCCGCGCCAATCCTCTGGAGCATAACCTTGTGCTCTGGCGTTACAAACACGGGAAAAGAAGCTCCGTCAGCTGGGTGCGCGACGTAAAGACACCCAGCCACAAATGGCACGACTTAAAGCTTACTGTAGACGGCACTCTCATCAAAGGATATGTGAATGGTAAACAGTATCTTGCCCATCGCCTGCCAGATTCTGTATCCGGAAAAGTTGGTTTATGGACAAAGGCAGACAGCGTTGTGTACTTTGATGATTATCGGGTAACAGCTCGCTAATATTACTCCAGTGATCTTTCCCCTAAATTACCATACCGATGGTAATTATTGCAGATCGACTGTTGCTGAAAATATTGCAACAGCTCGATCTGACCTTCCATATAAACAGGTGTTCTGGAAATATAAAAACCTGTTTTTGCTGCTGCCTCAAACACCCCGGCAGGAACCCGATCCGGTGCGCCATAACGAATCCTGTCAATATTTGCCATTCCTGCAATAAGTTCCTCGTCTGTTTGGTAAAGTAGTGGTAAAGAACCAAGGAACTCACGACTGTAATGAGTAGCCAGAAAACGTGTCACTTTGTTTTCAAGGCCAGTTGGAATGGAGAGGGTTGCAGTACATCCGGCTATGATTGCTGCTGCACATCTTCCAAAAAGATCGAATAATGAATCATCAGGATGGAGGCGGATTACCACTTTTTTGATGGGGAGAAAACGCAAAATATTATCCTGCCCGCGAAGATGAAAAAAGTCGAGTTCTCTGCTGAATTTTGCCTCCATCTGACACAGATAACTGGGGATAGCAGTAATTACTTTTTCAATCTCTTCCTTTTCCGCCACAAACTTGTTCCACTGCACAAGCTTCCGCCATTCCTGAATGATCTGCAACAGATAATGGTCATTCTGTATCGGCTCTGTGACGGGACTTCCAGTTTCCTCAAAATCCATAAACTGGGAAACATATTCCGGGCTGCCCGCTTTTAAACCTGGACCCAGTGCCGATTTCCCAATACCACCAAAAGGCTGACGGAGGACGATGGCTCCGGTTGTGCCACGATTGATATAAAGATTTCCGGCAAAGACCTTTTCCTTCCAAAGATCCTGTTCTCTGTGATCCAGACTTTCAATACCACTTGTCAGTCCATATCCTGTCTGGTTGACCATTTCCAGAGCATGATCAAGACTATCTGCACGCATAACTCCTAAAAGTGGTCCAAAAAATTCGGTCATGTGGGTGTAAGTACCCTGTTTCACACCATACTTAATACCGGGCGACCAGAGTGCCGGATTATTCTCCACGATTTCCGGCTGTAATGCCCACTCCTCGCCTTCTTCAAGACTGGTCAATCCTCGTTGCAAATCACCACTTGGCGGTTTCACAAGAGGACCAAGTTTATTAGCAAATGCCCAGGCAGAACCGGTTTTCATGCTTTTTGCCGCATCAATCAGTTGCTCTCTAAAGTGAATATCGTCATAGATGGTTTTTTCCAGAATTAACAGAGAAGTAGCGCTGCATTTTTGACCGCAGTTACTGAAAGCTGATTGTATTACATTTTTTATGGCCTGATCCCGGTCGGCCATATCTGTAACAATTGTTGCGTTTTTGCCACCGGTTTCAGCAGCGAGATAAACGCCCGGAGTTTCCTGAAGAATGGACAGGCCGGTATCGGTGCCACCTGTAAGAATGATACAATCCACATCCGGTGAAGTTGTTAAAACCGGCCCGACACTTGCGCCTGAGCAGGGAATAAATTGCAGACTTTTTTTAGAAACACCTGCACGCCAGAAACAGCTGCAAAGTTCCCATGCGGTAAGAATGGAATCGGATGCCGGCTTAAAAACAACAGTGTTTCCGGCAGCCAGTGTTGCAGCAATACCTCCACAGGGTATGGCTATGGGGAAATTCCAGGGAGAGATCACCAGCCCCACACCTTTTCCTTTGAGCTGTATCGTGTCAATTTTGTTATACTCTGCAACTGTATAGGGGTAGAACTCTACAAAATCTATTGCCTCAGAGACTTCCACATCAGCCTCTGAAAAAACCTTCCCTGTATCTGCGGCCGCGGCCCCTATGAGCCTGCCACGGGATTTTCTGAGTTCCATGGCCACCCGGGACAACACTTCATGCCGCTCGTCAACTGACAGATCACGCCAGCCATCCGGATCAGATTTTGCTGTTTCAATTGCCTTTTCAGCATCATCAGCTGTGCCAAGTGCATATCTCGCAATACATATTTTCTCATCATAACGATTGGGGTCAAGAGTCTCTTTTTGCTCCCGATCTGAAAAATACTGCTCGCCCGATATCACGATGGGAACCTCAAGGGGCGCATCATCTTCTGAACGCATCCACTCAGCACGGATGGATTCCGCCCACTCCCTGTTTGAATCAAGTGCCCAGTCAGTATCCGGCTCATTAACAAAAGTGTTACTGTTAAAAGTTGAAACAGAAGGAGAAAAACTTTCTGTTACCCTGTTTTGGATACGGTTGGGGAAATCCTGTGCTTTTTCCATTGCTTCACAGGAATGCAAAAAGGTGTCTTGCAGAAAACTCCATTCCTCAGAAACAACATTCAAATCAGGTGAATAACGAAGGAAATTTTCAGGAGCTGTATTTTCATCAAGACGCCGGATCAGGTAGGCTATGGCATTAATAAACTCATCTTTACTCGCAACCGGTGCATACAACAACACATCACCGCTGCCTTCCTGGAGTGCTCTTCGAACATGGTCAGCCATTCCTTCGAGCATTTCAAAGTAGAAATATTCCCTCACATCATTTTCATCTGCCAGGACTGATGCATAAGCAAGTTCAAAGAGGTTGTGAGAGGCAATCCCCAGATTAACGGCCTTGATATTCTCAGGCTCCATGCCATACGCGACCATTCGTTTATAATTAGCATCTACTTCAAGCTTGTTGTCGTAACAGGCAAGCGGCCAGTTAAACAGTGCAGACTCAAGCTTTTCCATCTCCATATTGGCACCCTTAACAATACGGAGTTTAACCGGAGCACCACCGGCAGCCACACGTTTCTTTGCCCATTCCGTCATCTGCTTCTGCACGGAAAAGCTATCGGGAAGATAAGCCTGCAGCACTATACCTGCCGATAAATCCTTAAATTCATCCATACCCAGTGTGCGAATAAAAGCCTCATAGGTAATTCTCAGATCCCGATACTCTTCCATATCAAGATTGACAAATTTGGCGACTTCTGTGCCATCTTTTCGGATAAAGATATTTGACATGGCAGCGCGGTAAATCTTTGTGAGTCGCTCCTGCAAAATTGTGACCGTCTCTTCAAAGGCAAGAGAACTGATTTGTGAATAAATGGTCGAAATTTTAATGGAGATATATTCAACGTTCGGATCTTCCATATCACGGATATACGTTGCAAGACGTGTGGCACTTTCTTTTTCTCCAAGAACAGCCTCACCAAGATGATTTATATTCATCCGGATTCCCTGATCTTTTCGTTTTTTGAGATGTTTATGCAGCTCTTCCTGCTCCCCGGGGATTATTGCCCGACTGGAACCGGCACGCATCTGTTTGATCATTGTTGGCACAGCAACAGAAGAAAAATGTTTGCCGACTCCCATAAACATCTGGATAAACAGTTTCTCTACCCGGCCAAGGAATTCCGGTACGCCCTCTTCCGCCATCAGATTACTCAACTGATCGGCAATACGTTTGGGATCCTTTGAGCGAAAACTCTGATCGATCATTTTTGTCAGCAGGACTTTATCGTGGGGATTTGTTAAAAGGCGTTTCAACTGATCCTGGATAAATTTTTCTTCCTGGGTAAGTAGCTCATTTGCTTTTTCCTGCCATTGTGCCGCCAGTTGTATGGATTTTTGTGCCAGGTGATCTTTAGTAGATTTACTCATTGTAGCTCTCCTTGTTCATGCGTCATATAAGCGTCAAATCTGACAATATGGTTTCTCATGTTTTCGCCTGCCTGCAAAATATCACTACTCTTTACAGCATCAAAAATTACGTGAAGATCCCGAAGGTTTTCTTCCAGAATTTCTTTCTTTTTTTCAAGACGGGAGGTGTAATAATTGTGAATATTCTGATGAAGTGCATCAGCGATAAGGGAAAACAACTGATTTCTGGCAATGTTGGAAAGCTCCTGATGAAACCGGCCATCCTCGAGAAGAAAAGCGTCCCAGTCATATTCCTTTTCCAGATAATATTCGCATTTCGTAAGGATTGTTTTTAGCCGGGTAAGATCTTCTTTATCGCACCTTTCTGCTGCAAGGGAGGCTATTCTTCCCTCCACCGTGGACCGGAATTCCTGAATATCTTCAAAGGGTATTTCTTTACGTTTTAGCAGCAGGGAAAGGGATTCAAGCATTGGCTCGCTGGAAGGTGATGTCACAATGGCGCCGCCGTGAGCACCTAAACGGATTTCAAGTAAACCTTTTTGTTCGAGAATCCGCAGCGCTTCACGTACTGCTCCCCGTCCGACTTGAAATGTCTCTTTTAGTTCCCTTTCCGGGGGTAGCTTCTCCCCCGGTTGAAAGCGGCCATTTAAAATAGCCTCCTCAAGCTGCACCACAACCCCGTGAAATACTCTGTTCTGTTCTACTTTTTTAAACATGTGTTCTCCT
>JAOZLM010000187.1 GCA_029934815.1 Desulfocapsa sp.
GCCAATGCACCAATATGAATAAAGGAAGGTGATCGAATATGCATACGATAGGGTTTCCCCTTGGCGTCACTGATAAAGTAGAATCCAAGCTCACCCTTTGGTACTTCGGTTGCCACGTAAATATCTCCTTCCATATACACATCACGGTCTTCAATAAGCTTTATAAGACCCTGGCGGGCAGAAGTATCTGCCTGCACCTTACGCCCTGGATTTGATGGCATCACCAGATCCGGTGCATCATCACCAACAATGGGACCAGGAGGCATTTTTTCAATACACTGCCTGAGGATATAATTGGACTGTCTCATCTCCTCCATGCGGCATCGATATCTGGCATAAGTGTCCCCGGTTTCCCCCAAAGGGATTTCAAAATCAAACTGATCGTAGGCTGCATAAGGCATGTGTTTACGAATATCGTAATCTACTCCTGAACCTCTGAGCGATGCTCCGGTAAGACATAGATCCAGTGCTTTTTCTGCGGACACTGTACCAACATCAATAGTTCGTTTGAGCCAGATACGGTTGGTGTCAATGAGTGTTTCGTATTCTTCAATGTATGCTGGGAACTCATTCACAAAATCATCCAGCTTCCTCATAAACTCGTGTGTTACATCCTGCCTGACCCCACCCAAACGTGTATAGGTGGTGGTGAGTCGTGCTCCGCAAAGCTCGGCAAAGAGTTCAAGCAATGTCTCGCGTTCTCTAAAGGCGTAGAGAAAAACAGTCATGGCGCCAATATCAAGGGCATGGGTTGCCAGCCAGAGAAGGTGCCCGGTAAGCCGTGACATCTCACAAACCATCACCCGCAGATATTGCGCCCGATCTGGTACTTCAATATCCAGAAGTTTTTCAACCGCTTCACTGTAGCCAACGTTATTGGCCATGGCGGTCATATAATCGAGTCGATCTGTGAGGACGAGATTTTGAGCATACGTCCGATGTTCAGCAAGTTTTTCAAAACCCCGATGCAGATACCCCACTTGAGGGGTACAATCGACGATAGTTTCACCGTCAAGTTCCACATCCACCCGTAACACACCGTGGGTGGCAGGATGCTGCGGCCCCATTTTCAGCTTGTATCTGTCTTCATCTCCCTGTGAGACGGGGATGCTCAGTGTCGATGTTTCAGTCATACAGATCGCCTCCCTTACTCACTTTCGGGAAGTTAAAATCAAATTCCTGCAACTGTTTTGCTTTTTCTTTGAGTTCGGTAAAGCCACTCCACTCTGTATCACCCCGTAATTTATATTCCTTTTGCAGGGGATGCCCTTCAAAACCATCAGGTGTAAGAATTCGTTTGAGATTCGGGTGATTGTTAAATGCGATGCCGACAAGATCATAGGTTTCACGTTCCAGCCAGTCAGCACCAGTCCAGACCGAAGTGATTGAATCAATGGCAGGATGTGCAGAATTTGGGATCTGTGCCTTCAAACGCAGACTGGTTCGATTATCAATGGAATAGAGCTGATATATCACCTCAAAGCGCTCAATAAACTTTCCTTTGCGGGTCAGATTATCCACTCCGCAAAGGCAGTTAAGATGATTCATCCTATGCTTTCCCTTCAGGAACATGCACATAAGAAGAATAAATTCTGCGTGAACAAGTACTGAGACCTGTCCCATGTGCTCATGAATCCCAAGGATTGAATCCGGAAAGTTTTCCTCCAGATCGTGGGCTATGCGAATTGGCTCCATCTTCCCTGCTCCTGCATAATTTTTTCTTGTAATTTGATCAAACCTTCCAGTAATGCTTCGGGTCTGGGCGGGCATCCCGGAATATACACATCCACAGGAAGAAATTCGTCTGCACCCTGAACAACAGCATAGGTGTCAAACATGCCACCGGTACAGGCACATGATCCCATGGCGATTACATACCTTGGTTCCGGCATCTGGTCATACACTCGCCTCACCACAGGAGCCATCTTCTTGGTGATGGTTCCAGCGAGAATCAAACAGTCGGCCTGACGGGGACTGGCTCTAAAAATAATACCAAATCGGTCAAGATCATTGGTGGCAGCACCTGCCACCATCATCTCAATGGCGCAACAGGCCAGGCCAAAAGTGGCAGGCCAGATTGAACCGGCCCTGCCCCAGTTAATGATTTTATTCAGGGGTGCCACAATGGCACTGGCTCCTGGAATAAATTTGATCCCATCTTTGATATGTACGAGATCGTCGTTCATTTTTCCCATTGAAATGCTCCCTTTTTCCAACCGTAGATATAGCCAACAAGGAGAAGTGCGATGAAGATGAACATTTCAACGAGCGCAAACAATCCCAGCTTGTCGTAGACCAGGGCCCATGAGTAGAGATAGACTGCCTCAACATCGAACACGATGAAGAGTATGGCGATGAGATAAAATTTCACCGAGAAGCGCATACGCGGTTCTGCCGATGGTGAATTGCCCGATTCATAGGCGACCAGCTTTTCAAAGTAGGGTCGATTCATGCGAAAGAATCGACCAATCCAGAGGGTCACTGCTCCAAATGCAATACCAAGCACGAGAAAGAGCAGGATCGGTAGATATTCTGAAGGAAGGTAAGAACCAGACATCATTTTTGTATCTCCCTACGCTTTCTGACTCAAAATACGTTCAGCAAAATCCTGCCGCTTTTTATCCGAGGCCTGCTCAGGGGTACCAAAGCTGAGACAACCGGTGGTACATTTAGAGACACAGGCGGGTTCGAGACCTTCATCAATTCTGTCCATACAAAGGTTGCACTTATCCACTTTTCCGGTGTTACTATCCCACTGGGGAACACCCCAGGGGCAGGCGTCCATACAGGCTTTACAACCCACGCAGTGTGCAGCATCAACAAAGACGATACCGTCCTTGACTCTGCGTTGCATGGCACCTGTCGGACAGGCATCCACGCACCATGGTTTTTCACAGTGGAAACAGGCCATGTAGACAAAATCAAGAACAGGAAGATTATTCTTCATTGTGGGGCCGACCTGTATCATCTTGCAGAAGAAGGCTCCCTCTGAGCTGTCATTTTTGGTTTTACAGTGAACCTCGCAGGCTTTACAACCAATGCACTGCTCAATATCCTGGGTTACGTAATATTTACTCATTTTCGCGACTCCTCTTATGCAGCTGGTTTAACGGTAACAAAACATTCATTCAGGGTCAGACCGCCACCTGCATGATCCCAGTCTTTCAGCTTTCCTTTCATAAAGACATGATCGGCAAGGCCTTTTCCAAACGCCCTTTCTTGCGCCGGAACATCTGTTCCAAAACCGTGCAGCATAAAAACCGCCTCGGGATGTATAAAATCAGTTACTTCCGCTTCTATGGTTCCCTGTACATCTTCGTTACCGACAGTAACGGTGTCACCATTGGATATACCCAGCTTTTTTGCTTCAGCTGTATGAATCATCAGTGTATTTGTACCCAGCAGTTGTGAGAGAACAGGATTGTTGTTGGATTGCCCGTGTGTCTGGTACCCTTTTCGACCAAAGAGAAGTCGATAGCTCCCCTCTGGCGGTGATTCCGGGCTTTCGTAGGGTTTGAAGCTTGGAATACCGCCCTCTTCCCTTGTCTTGTTGAAGAACTCAATCTTGCCAGATTCTGTACCAAATTTGATATTCTCTTCAGAGATACCAATGGGTTCGTCACAGAGTGTAACAAAACCCTTTGCATCAAAATCCTCTATCTTTACATTGGTGTCCTGCAGCTGATAATTCCAGATATCTTCAATGGTTTTATAGGGGAAATATTCTCCTTTGCCCAAACGCTCGGCAAGGTCAACGTAGATCTGCCAGCCAGGCTTGGAGTCATAGAGTGGCTCTACACATTTTCGTCTCATGCCGAACCCTGGCTCGGATCCTTTGTCAGCACGGAGGATGGTATCCCTTTCCAGATAGGTGGATTCCGGCAATATGACATCGGCATACCATGCGGTTTCGCTGTAATTCACATCCACTGATACCAGAAGGTCAAGCTTATCCAGGATTCGTTTTTGTTCTTTGGGATCGGGCATGGCTATAAGAGGATTATGCCTGTGGGCGATATAGGCCTTTACCGGATAGGGTTTTCCAGTATCAATAGCCTCGTAGGCAATCTGCAGCATACCTGCACCAGCATCGAAATGACACATCTCGGTATCACACTTATCGCATCGTTTTTCTTCCACATCCGGGATATCTGCCCCAAGACTCTTCAGTCCTTCTGATCCTGCGTGTTCTGGCGTTTTAGGGTAAATCAGGCCACCGGTCTGCTCCACGTTCCCCATGAGTGCATTGAGGATATTGAGCATACGACTGGCGTAATAGGTGTCTTTATAGCGGGCATAGAGCCAGCCGATATGAAAAATAACCCCTGGACGATCAGCGTTCACTTCGTGACAAAAGGCTTTGATTTCTTCTGCTGAAATCCCGGTTTCCTCTGCAGCCCACTCGGGAGTATACGGTTTCAGGAAGGTCCTGAGTTTGGGCATACCAACACACCATTTGGATACAAATTTTTCATCATAAAGCTTGTTAGCTACAATATAGTTGGTGATACCAAGAAGAAGTGCATAGTCAGTACCCGGTTTGTTCTGCCAGTACCTGGTGGCCTTAGCTGCGGTATTTGTGACCTTGGGATCCACATAGGTGACATGGGCACCGTTTTTAACGGCCTGCATAAAACCTTTTACCTCTTTCACCTTGAACGACTCGGTGATGTTCCGGCCAAAGAGGACGATATGTTTTGCATTTTTCAGATCGTAATCAAATCCTGTCCGTCCCATACCAAATGTTGATTTACAGGCATGGTTTGCATTCCTGCCACAGGTACAGTCGTGATTGATATAGTTCGGTGAGCCAATGGCCTTCATAAAGGCCTTGCGCATGTCAGCGAAAGGGCCGCCACGGTCGGTGAGCATGATGGCTTTTGCACCATGTTCATCTATGATGGCCTTTAGTTTATCACTTATATAATCATAGGCTTCATCCCAGGAGGCTTCTTTCCATTGACCACTCCCTCGAGCGCCATCACGAATCATCGGTGATTGCGGACGTTGCTCATCATATTGAAAAGGAATGGAGGCAGCACCTTTTGCACAAATAGAGGTTCCCATGCCAGCATCATGACTGTTACCCTCTACCCATGTGACCTTTCCGTCCTCCACTTCAACTCTTAGTGGGCAACGTACGGCACACATGCCGCAAATGGAGTACACAGATT
>JAOZLM010000188.1:0-2830 GCA_029934815.1 Desulfocapsa sp.
CTCTATTCCAATCCTAAAATATACACCACATTTCTACTCTGGCTGCTCTCCGAATTAATGGAAGAGCTGCCTGAACGTGGCGATGCTCCACTGCCTAAGCTGGTTTTCTTTTTTGATGAAGCGCACCTGCTTTTTAACAATTCACCCAAAAGTCTTATTAACCGGATCACGCAGGTTGTACGCCTAATTCGGTCAAAAGGTGTGGGGATTTTCTTTGTCAGCCAATATCCCAATGATATTCCTGATGAAGTGCTCGGACAATTAGGATGTCGAATTCAACACGCCTTACGAGCCTTTACTCCCAAAGACCAGAAAGCAGTACGAGTTGCAGCCACGACATTTCGCCAAAATCCGGAGATTGATACAGAAACAACCATCACCCAGTTAGGTGTTGGTGAAGCACTGATCTCAACCCTTGATCCTAAAGGCACACCAACCATGGTTGACTGGTGCCTGCTGGCTCCTCCCCATTCACAAATTGGCCCCATCGCAGTAGAAGAAAAAACAAAACTTATGGATCGTTCTCCCATAAAAGGGCGGTATGACACCCCACTTGACCGCGAATCTGCCTACGAACTGCTCATAGAACGGGAAGCCAAACTTGCAGAAAAGCGGCAAGAAGCAGCGGCTGAGCTTGAGCGGGAAAAAGCAGCAGCAAAAGCTGAAAAAGCGGCAAACAAAAGTCCTGGCCGTAAACGTCAATCTGCCGGGGAAGCTTTTGTAAAATCCATCGCCAGAAGTTTTGGTTCTCAGATCGGACGTAGCCTTGTTCGTGGTATTTTGGGTTCCCTTATCGGAAAGAAAAGGTGAGCAACACAGAAAAAGAAACAAACTGCCCCGGATGCAATGGTACCGGCCAGGTAAGCTGGTTTGGCGGTGTCAGTCGTTTTCAATTTACGTATTCCGATTGCCCCGAGTGCAGCGGTACCGGAATAATCAGTGCAGAAACAGCCAGACAATTACAATCCAAAGGAGAAAGAGTCATGTGGAAACTCACGGTTGATACAGAAAAATGCGATGGCTGCGGAGAGTGCGTTGAAGGCTGTCCCGGTGAAGTCTATGAATTAATCGACAAAAAAGCCACCGTGGTAAATGAAGATGAGTGCCATGGATGCCATACCTGTGAGGATCTTTGCGAAAATGATGCCATTGTGGTTGACGAAAAAGACTAGACAAAACACCACGTAGTGGTAACTGTAAAGGTAAGTTATCTTCTTTTCTTACGCACAGGTTTAGTTTATGAAATCACCCATTCTGCTGTCACTGGCTCTTGGCTGTGGCTGGCTTTTTTCGCCGGAAGTGCTGGTAATTATCGGAAACAGTGCTGGCAATCTCGGCTGGCTGGCAATCCCTCTACTGGCTCTGACCGCACTCCTTTTTTCTTTCAACAGCAATACCATTAATCGCGTACTGCAATCAGATGCACACAACAGTGAAATCAGTCTGCTAAAAAAAAGCATTGGGAAAATCCCTGCAGGGACATTGAGTATCGCCTCCTGTTTTCCATTGCTGATTCTTGCAGCCACTGCTCTGCTTGTCACCTCCGGATATACTTTTAATGAAGTATTTCTTTACTGGTTTCCTAATTTTGGTTTTGCCTTTTTACTGCTTGGCCTGCTGACACTCCTCCAGTTTCTGCCTGTAGAGCAAATATACAGGGTACAGCTGCTATTTGTGGCTCTTGCCGGATTTGGCATTTTTGTTCTTGGTGTTTACGGAACACTCACTCCAGCAAAACCATTAGCGACAATATTTCAAACACCTGCAGAGCTGTCTGCTGGTAGCCTTTCATCTGCACTGTTACTCCTGCTGTTTGCCGGGTCTAATCTGTTCCAGGGAAACAGGAACCATTTCTCAAAAGTTGCTCTTCTGGCACTTCTTGTTTTTCTGCCGTGGATTTTTGCATCTCTTGCCCACGTAAACCCGGAACGCCTTGCCAGTTCAACAATCCCTTTTATGACAGCATCGCGTAAAATTATGGGCGAGACCGGCCGTCAGATCATGGGCACGGTGGTAATCATGGGAAGTTGCGCAGCATTTACCGGCCTTTCTCTGCTGTGCAGACAAAAACTTTCAGAACTGAGCCAGGAAAAAATGGCTCCACTCTTTGTTGAAAAAGGCGGACAGCGGTGGGTTTTTCCTCTTCTTATTGCTCTCTCCGTGGGAGCTTGTATGGCAACAGGTCTTGCAGGGGATGAACTTCTTGAAACATTGCTTCGCAGTGCCTTATTGCTCTGGCTTCTCTATTATTGTTTTGTAAGTTTTGCGGCTGTATTTGTTATAAAAAAAGAGCAGCAAACAATGGCTGGAACTCTCTATATTGCGCCTGTTCTTTTGAGTGCAGGTTTGGCTGCTATACTGTTCAGCAGTCCACATAGCGTGGAAATGTTACAATACGTTTTTGCTTTACTTATTGCCGGCAGTTGCTTTGCAGCGCTGCTGGTTTTTATTCAATCTCAAAACAAGGAACAAACATGAAAAGAATTCTCCTCTTACTCTCCATCTTTTTCTTCGTTGGCACGTCGCAGCTTATTGCTGCTGATGTACCGACCATGAGTAAAGATGAGCTAAAAAGCCATCTTGGCTCTGATAAAGTTGCGATACTAGACGTACGCTCCGGAAGAGACTGGAGTTCCAGTGAATTTATGATTAAAGGTGCCATTCGGGCAGCAGGAAGTGATATTGCTACCTGGTCGAAGGACTACCCGAAAGACAAGACACTGGTGCTGTATTGCGCCTGACCCAGCGAAGCAACCAGTGCCAGTTTGGCACGGCAGCTTATGGAAATGGGTTTTACCGATGTGTATGCTTTGAAAGGTGGATGGCGTGA
>JAOZLM010000188.1:2930-5174 GCA_029934815.1 Desulfocapsa sp.
ACAAAAAGCGATCTGGCAATTGTTGAACTTCAGCAAGCACCGGATAACCCACCATTGCACCACAAACGGTATAAGAACAGTGAGTTTCCAAACTTTGACGTTATTCTCAAGGATTTCCTGCACAACTCCCCTGTACCAGAATATGGATGCATGGGGGTTGCGGCAGTAATCAATACAGGCGTTGCAAAACTCACTAATCTGGATTGGACACTTAACGAGTGTAAGCTCCAGGAACAATTTGGATTCAAACAGGTCACACTCATCAATGACCTTAGCGCTGTTTGCGCAAGCCTCCCTCTGCTACAAAACAATGAACTCACCAATATCCAACGGGGAGAACCGACCACAGAAGGTATTCAGGCAGTAATTGCACCCGGAACCGGTCTCGGTGAAGGGTTTCTGCTGAATCATGACGGCTGCTTTTTCCCGCAGGGAACTGAAGGCGGCCACACCGATTTTGCTCCACTGAACCGGGAGCAAGAAGAACTGCTTAGCTTCATGCGTAACAAACACAAGGCTGTCAGCTACGAACTACTCTGCTCGGGCCTTGGAATACCCAATATTTTTGATTTTTTTGCCACGACTGATATTGCAAGAGACAGATCACGATTTGCCGTTATTCAAGAGGCTATAGATCGAACACCAGCTATTGTAGGAGGGGCACACGAAAAGAATCCCTGCCCGCTTTGCCAGAAAACTGTAGCTGTTTTTCTCGAAATACTGGGAGCTGAAGCTGGCAACCTGGCTCTAAAAACGCTCTGCACCGATGGACTATTTATTGGAGGAGGCATTCTCCCCCGTATCGCATCCCAGGTTTCTTTTGCACCATTTCTCAAATATTTTCGGCGTAAAGAAAAAATGAAAGAACTTATGGCATCCATCCCCGTCCATATCATCATGAAAAACGACGCAGCACTCCTTGGAAGTGTAAATTATGGACAACATCTATTTCGTGCAAGGACGGAGTAATTATGCCCAACAACTCAAAAAAGAAACTGCTTATTCTGGCTGCTGTTCTGGCTCTCATTGTTACCTTCAAAGTACTTAATCTCGGACAATACTTAAACCTTGCCTACCTCAAAGATTCACAGGTAACATTTTTAGCTTATTACCATGAGCATCAGGTTGTAACCATCGCCATCTACATGCTCATTTATATCACCGCAACAGCATTATCCCTGCCGGGAGCGGCTATCCTCACCCTTGCCGGCGGTGCGCTCTTTGGGCTTGTTACCGGCACCATCGTCATCTCTTTTGCATCCACCATCGGGGCAACACTTGCCTGTATCGTTTCCCGTTATTTACTGCAAGGCTGGGTGCAGGAGAAGTTTGGCGATAAACTCACCAAAATTAATAAAGGTATTGAAGAGGAAGGTGCATTTTATCTCTTTACCCTGCGTCTGGTTCCAATATTTCCCTTCTTTATTATCAATCTGGTGATGGGGCTTACCAAAATACCAATAAAAACCTTTTACTGGGTTTCTCAGCTCGGAATGCTTCCGGCTACCCTGGTATTTGTAAATGCAGGACGCGAACTTGGAAAAATTGATTCTCTTTCAGGAATCCTCTCTCCCGGCCTGCTTTTTTCTTTTGTACTGCTGGGTATTTTTCCGCTTGCTGCCAAAAAGATTTTGAACCGTGTTCGTAAAACAAGGAGTGAATAATGAGTAAGTATGATTACGATATCGCAGTGATTGGCGGCGGTGCAGCAGGGCTGACAACGGCTTCAGGTGCCGCACAACTGGGAGCGAAAACCTTACTCATAGAAAAAGAACCAAGTCTTGGCGGCGACTGCCTCCACTTTGGCTGCGTTCCTTCTAAAACGTTGATCCACTCAGCAAAACTCTATTACAATATGCAGCAGGGAGAGCGTTTTGGTTTGCCGGCAATCACCCCTCCAGCTGTTGATTTTGCAAAAGTGGCCGAACGTATTCAATCGGTTATTGATGTAATCCAGGTGCATGATTCTGTAGAACGTTTCAATAAACTTGGCGTGGAAGTGCAATTTGGTTCGCCACAGTTTAGCGATGAACACAGCGTAACTCTTGGCAGCAAAAAGATCTCTGCCAAATCCTGGGTTATCGCAACAGGCTCCTCACCAGCACCACCCCGGGTGGAATGTCTGGAGAACATATCGTACATCACCAATAAAGAGATTTTCTCCCTCTCCACACTTCCAAAATCAATGATCGTCCTTGGGGCTGGCCCCATTGCCATGGAAATGGCACAGGCCTTCAACCGGCT
>JAOZLM010000023.1 GCA_029934815.1 Desulfocapsa sp.
GTACGTCCATTTGCAGCAAGCCCTGCAATAACGAGGGAAGAGCTGGCACGCAGATCTGTTGCCATAACCGGTGCACCCGTTAATGGTTTATCCACAAGTCCTTTCACCAGAGCAATGCGACCATCGATTTGTATATCAGCACCCATACGTTGCAACTCCGCCACATGCATAAATCTATTCTCAAAAATGGTTTCATGGACAACGCAAACACCGTCACTACACGTCATTAATGCCATAAACTGCGCCTGTAGATCGGTGGGATATCCAGGATAAGGCATGGTGGTTACATCCACGGCCTTAATGGGTTGTTGTAATCCTTTGGATTTAATATGGAGAAAATCCTCACCAATTGCTACTTCAATTCCAGCCATCTGTAATTTTTCAACAAGGGATGGTAAGTGATCAGGCTCACAACCCTCAATAATTGCGTCTCCACCAGCAGCAGCTACAGCAATAGCGTATGTTCCGGCCTCAATGCGATCCGGAATAATTCGATTTTCAGCAGCTGTCAATCGTTCAACGCCCTGGATTTCAAGACGATCACTATCTTTCCCCTTGATCTTTGCCCCCATGGAGTTGAGCATATCAATCAGATTTCCAATTTCCGGTTCACGGGCAGCATTTTTAATAATGGTAGTGCCTTCTGCTAAAGCCGCCGCCATTAATAAATTCTCAGTACCGCCAACGGAAGGGACATCAAAATAAACTCTCCCCCCCTGTAAACGGCCATCAATAAAAGCATCTACATAGCCCTGTTCAAGATCACATTGCACACCCATCTGCTCAAGCCCCTTAAGGTGGAAATTGATAGGACGAGCACCAATGGCACAACCACCGGGAAGTGAAACCTTGGCCTTACCCAGCCTTGCCAGCAATGGACCAAGTACAAGTACAGACGCACGCATGGTTTTCACAAGATCATAAGAAGCTTCTGAATACTTAAGCCCGCTCCCGTCGATTCGCAAGGTTGAGCCTTCCCATTCCCAGCTGAGACCTAATGATCCAAGCAGGGTAAGGATGGTTCTGGTGTCACGAAGATTGGGAACATTGTGCAGTATATGGATTCCTGGTGCTAACAGACTGGCGGCAATGAGTGGAAGCGCAGCATTTTTAGCACCGCTGATTGTTACTTTTCCGTGAAGAGGTCTACCACCTTCTATAACTAATTTTTCCATAATGATTTGTACTATGTAGGGGAGATTGAAAATCTATAGTGTTTGGGAATTCATTTTTGCATGAAAAATACGATCATGGCCAGCATAATCTTTTTGCACTGAAACATCACTAAACGATTGTTTTGGAGTTTCTTTTCTTGTGAACAGATTACACAGAGCCTGTGCCTGTTCAGTTCCGATTTCCATAAAGAGATGACCATTCGGTATTAAGCGAGAAAGTAACTGTTTCTGAATTCTTTCGATTAATTCAAGCCCGTTTTGACCACCATCCAAAGCAAGATGCGGTTCATAATTCAATACTTCCGGCTGCATATAACTAGCCATTTCCTGCCGACTGACATAGGGAGGATTTGAGACCACACAAGCAATATTGGAGATAAAGGGTAGTGCTGATAAAAGATTAGCTTGAAGTAGTGAAACAAGATGAGAGACACCGTGTTTCTCGCAATTGGTTTTTGCAACAAGTAATGCTTCAAAAGAAATATCAATGGCAATTACCTTTCTCTGCAGTTCTTTTGCGAGCACCACGGCAATAGCACCACTGCCACAACAAAGATCTACGAGTAATCCATCACCTACTTGTTCGTCACTATAAAAAGCTATCACCTTTTCCAGTAATTGTTCTGTTTCAGGGCGTGGGATCAATACATCCGGGGTAACAACAAAATCAAGAGACCAGAACTCCTGGACACCAAGAATATACGCAAGGGGCTCACGTTCTGTACGTCGATTGAGGAAGGTTTGAAACTGCAAAAACAATGTATCTGGAACAACATCTTTTGCATTTAAGGTTAGCTCAGTACGGGACATACCAAGACAATGCCCAAGCAGCAATTCGGCATCCAGAGCAGGAGTATCAACACCAGCAGTTGCCAGCACGGCCGTGCTCTGTTGTAAGATTTCACAGATAAGCATACTACTGAATCTGTTTGAGTTTTTCTTCCTGATCGTGGGTAATTAACGGGGTGAGTACATCATCAAGCTTTCCGGCCATTATCGCATCAAGCTTATACAGTGTCAAATTAATACGATGATCGGTTAGCCTTCCCTGGGGGAAGTTATAGGTACGAATTCGCTCACTACGATCCCCTGTTCCCACCTGACTTCTGCGAGCTTCAGAAATCTTATCGTGATGCTCCTGTTCAAGCTTGTCCAGCAAACGTGCGCGTAAAACTGTCAGCGCCTTTGCCTTATTTTTATGCTGTGATTTTTCATCCTGACAGGTAACAACAAGGCCGGTGGGTAAATGGGTAATACGAACAGCGGAATCTGTGGTGTTAACTGACTGGCCACCAGGGCCGGATGCTCTATACACATCAAATTTAAGTTCATGCGTATCAATATTCAGTTCCACCTCATCTGCTTCTGGCAGAATCGCAACAGTAACCGCAGAAGTATGAATACGGCCCTGAGTTTCTGTTGCAGGAACCCGCTGTACACGATGCACACCACTTTCAAATTTGAGCTTAGAAAACACAGCCTTGCCGCTGATAAGTGCTATCATTTCTTTAAAACCACCAATTCCCAGGGAATTAGAAGACATAACTTCCACTTTCCATCCCTGTGATTCAGCATAACGGGTATACATACGAAAGAGATCAGCCACAAAAAGAGCTGCCTCATCACCGCCTGTGCCGGCACGAATTTCAAGGAATGTATTGCGAGCATCATTTGGATCTTTAGGAAGCAGCAGGAAAAGTATTTCCTGTTCAAGTTCTTTTAAACGCTTTTCAAGCTCTCCTATTTCTTCTTTGGCCATCTCCAGCAATTCAGGATCTTCATCACTATCTTGTAATAACTCACGATTATCCGCTATTTCTTCAACTATTGCATCATTCTCATTGTAAAGAATCTGCAACTTTGAAAAATGCGAATGTTCCTGAGCTACTTTCTGGTACGCCTTCTGATCACTAATAAGTGAGGGATCGGAAAGCCTGCCTTCCAGGTGACTTATCTTCTCGTCAAGATCTGTTAATTTATCAATCATGATAAACTCGTAAAAAGGTAAAATTGCAGATGGCTAAGTGAAAAACTTCATATTCGAGGAACATAAATTTGATAGAGTGAGGCGTACTTAAGTACGTCGCAACAACAGCAAATTTGAAGTAACGAAGAAGATGAAGCGTTTTTACGACGCCATCAATCATGGAATTGAAGGAGTAGGAAATTAAAAGAGGCTACAAATAGAAAATCCACACCCTGTAGCAGGCTGTGGATTAACTCCAAACAAAGAAAAAAACATGTCGCTCACACAGTACCTGCAACAAGCAGATTGCGTGAAACAATAATACAGCTGACTAAGCTTTTTTCTCGAAATGTTTTGCGTAACGTTTCTTAAATTTCTCAATTCGACCGGCTGTATCAATCAGTTTCTGCTTTCCGGTGAAGAATGGATGGCAGGCAGAACAGATTTCAACTTCCATCTCTGTCATTACTGAACCGATCTCTACTTTGTTACCACAACCACATACAGCTGTAATCTTATGGTATTCCGGATGTATATCACTTCTCATAATCTTGTATCCTTAAAAATAGGTGACTTATACGCCACATTTATCATTTTTTATATTTGAAAACAAAATGAATATAATAAACTGGACGGGAAATTCAAGCATTAATATATTTTTATACCAGATGAGGCATAACATCTTTATCCCAAAACTACCTTCTTACTGATTCATCTGGTCAAAAAAGTCTGCGTTTGTTTCCTGCTGCTTTAACTTATCAAGCAAGAACTCCATACCACTGGCAGGGTTCATAGATGCAAGCAGTTTACGTAAAATCCATACACGGTTTAAAACATCGGGCGCAAGAAGCAAGTCTTCCTTACGGGTACCGGAACGTTTCACATCAATGGCAGGATAAATACGTCGATCCGACATCTTTCTGTCGAGAACGACCTCCATATTACCGGTACCTTTAAATTCCTCAAAAATAACGTCATCCATACGACTACCGGTTTCAACAAGGGCAGAGGCAACGATGGTTAAGCTGCCGCCATCTTCAATATTTCTGGCCGCGCCAAAAAAACGTTTGGGCCGAAGCAGTGCATTTGCCTCAACGCCACCAGAAAGAATCTTACCACTCGCAGGTGTCACAGTGTTATATGCCCTTGCCAGACGGGTAATACTATCAAGCAGAATCACGACATCTTTTTTATGTTCAACCAGACGTTTTGCCTTTTCAATAACCATCTCCGCCACCTGGATATGACGCTGGGGAGGTTCATCAAATGTAGAACTGACAACCTCAGCGGTGGTTACTGTACGCGCCATCTCAGTCACCTCTTCCGGGCGCTCATCGATAAGGAGGATAATAAGATATACCTCTTTATGGTTCCTGGCTATTGAGTTGGCAAGCTTTTGAATGAGAACAGTTTTACCGGTTCGTGGCGGAGCAACTATCAATCCTCGCTGCCCTTTTCCAAGAGGACACATCATCTCCATAAGACGCATTGAGAAGTTATCCGACTCTGTCTCAAGCGTAAATTTTTCATTGGGATGGATGGGAGTCAGATTGGAGAAAACTGTTTTCTTTTTAGCTGCTGCTGGAGTATCAAAGTTGACAAACTCAACTTTTAAAAGCGCAAAATAGCGTTCGCCATCTTTAGGGGCTCGCACCTGCCCTTCAATGGTATCACCGGTTCGTAATCCTAGACGACGAATCTGGGAGGGCGATACGTAAATATCATCAGGACCAGGAAGATAGTTATAATCAGGCGCCCGCAGGAAGCCAAAACCATCAGGTAGAATTTCAAGAACACCGCTCCCACGCATTTTTCCATCCTTATCACCTTCTGCTTTAAGGATAGCAAAAATCAGATCCTGCTTACGTAATGTGTTAACGTTTTCAACCTTGAGTGTACGACCAAGCTTGACGAGCTCTGCAATTTTCTTGAGTTTTAAATCAGCCAGATTCATTCCTGTTACTCTCCTGTTATGGGGCTGTATACAAATATTTTGTAAGAACTTATAATCTTAAAAAAACGTTTATTTTGATCAATACAGATCAGATAGTTTTTGAATATCATCACATGAAACTGTGGAAACAGATTGTAATGTGATTAATTATGCAAAAACAATATGATTATAAACGATGGGATTTTAGATTTGGTTATATGGGGAAGTTGCCATACGTGATGGCAATTATTTTATATAGTAATACAGTTCATTCAGAAACTGCTTTTTATTTAAGATAAGTATATTTTGTCTGTTTTGACCGGAATGGCTAGGCAGGACTGCCTTTGTTTCACTTTAGATCTGAAATCATAGTAAGGTTTCTCTAAAAAGCTGTCAAGTATTATTCATGGTCATGGTCGTTTTCTCTGCAAAACAATCGCTTTCGACAAGGTATTCAATCTGATCACGTGTTTCAGCGGTTGTTCCGTTGTTATCAATCAGAAAATCTGCGAGCTGGACTTTTTCCTGTATTGGTATTTGCGCTGCGACACTTAATAAAGCCGCTTTTTCATTCACTAAGTCCCGTTGCATAATACGCTTTACGCAAATCTCCTCACTTGCATAAACCAGAAGCGTACAATCAAAATCCTTCTGCCAACCAGTTTCAAACAGTAGTGGTATTTCAACTACCAGCGGGTTCATTTCTTTTTTTGCTTTTTTACAATGGCAGAGCACTTCTTTACGGACCAACGGATGAATAACGCTATCGACCTGCTTGCGGAGTGACTCATCTTCAAAAAGAGCTTCACGCAATACCGGCCGATTGAGAGAGCCATCATCTTTAAAACAGGCTGCAGAAGCTACTTGTTGTAACGCTTCCATCCCTTTACCACCTGGTTGAAGTAATGTCTGGCAAACGCGATCAACATTTACAAGTTCAGCACCAAGAAGTTTAGAAAGCTCGACAGAAGCCATGCTCTTACCGGATCCCATACCTCCGGTTACTGCAATATTCATATCATTTCCTGCAGGATTTCGTAGCCACCGGTACGAAGAGAATCGATTTTCTCGCGGAAATCAGGCCACAAAGGGGCAGTAAAAGATACCATCTCTTCAGATACAGGGTGTTTCAGAGTTAACCTATGAGCGTGGAGCATTTGTCTGGGAAACTTCATCTTTTGCCTTGCTCGTCCATACAGAGTGTCTCCGGCGACAGGATGGCCCAGATGTGACATGTGAACACGTATCTGATGTGTGCGACCAGTTTCAATTTTCACCCGAAGCAGACTCCAACCACTAGTATACTCTTCAAGAACTTCCCAGCTACTGGCTGCATAGCGCCCACGGGATTCGTCACAAACAGCCATCTTTTGTCTTTTAACAGGGTGCCGTGCAATATGAGTCACCACTCTCCCCTGCTTTTCTTTCATTAATCCTCGCACCAGACAAAGGTATTCTTTGTCCATTTCACGGGATTTAAAAGCTTCGCTTAGAATCCTGTGCGCCTGGTCACTTTTGGCAACAACCATAACACCGGAAGTATCTTTATCCAGCCGATGGACGATCCCTGGCCTCACCTCATCACCCACTGCAGCTATTTCGCGGCAATGATACAACAATCCGTTGACAAGAGTTCCGTCAGGATTACCCTGAGCCGGATGCACCACAAGGTCTGGTGGCTTTGAAATAATAAGGAGCGAATCGTCCTCGTAAAGAATTTCAAAAAAGACTTGCTGGGGAATTAATGATGGCGCGGGAGGGGCAAAAAGACTCCCTGCAACGGACTCTCCGGCCTTTAATTTGTAACTGCTTTTTTTTATCTTTCCATCCACGCGAAGAAGTCCTTCACGAATGGATTGAACGAGGTGGTTTCTGGAAGTTCCGGGAACAAACTGTACGAGAAAATGATCAAACCTGCTGCCACTGTGCTCTGGTAAAACTGTTAAATCCACAGCAGCAGGAGGAGAATTGTTATTTTCTTTTTGAAAGGAAGGACTCATGACGCTATGCCATGGAAGAAAGAACTGTTAATTGAAAAGATTTTCAATCATTTTTTCAGTTTTTAACTCATCTACTTTCCTGGCGAGGGAAATCTCGGTTATCAGGAGACTTTTTGCAGTATCCATCATCTTACGCTCACCATAGGAAAGATCTTTATCGACGGACAACAAATACAAATCCCGAAGTACAGCAGCTACTTCATGGATAGAGCCGGTCTTAATTTTCTCCATGTATTCGCGATATCGACGATTCCATGTTTGATTCCCAATTTCCGTCTCACGATCTTTGAGAATATCAATGACATTTTCAACTTCTTTTTTGGAGATAATTGCACGCAATCCAACATTATCACTACTGGCAGTGGGGATCATTATCTTCATCGCATTATCAAGAATCTTCATGATGTAGAAAGGTTGTTCAATTCCAGCTACAGTCTGAGATTCAATGGCTTCAATAACGCCTACTCCATGGGCCGGATAAACGGCCATATCGCCTTCTGCAAACAAAGTATCCTCCTGGGGAAAAGCTTCAGGGATTGAGTATCTTTACTTTTTTAAAAAAGATACCTGTTCCGGCATTTTTTACTAACCGGAATTAGACAAATAATCGTCTAGAAGATGGGATCTTCCTAACTGCTTCGGCCACAGCGAGGATTATCCGCACAAGAAAAAAGTTAATATACCACACTTGTCCTAAAAGTGCTTTGAAAAAACAGTTATTTGTCGGTGCACCACCACGGAGTAGCAAGTAATAACACAGCATAAAAGTTTACTTATCTCAATGATAACAAATATTATTCGCTACGAATTCCTGACAAACTCATAACGACAGCCATTTTGTACCCCAAGAGTACTTCCTTCGGGCGCGTGACGAAGAAAATGAAGAGCTTTTACGACACCATCAATTCCTACTTAATACTATTTAATCCATTCATTGCTTTTTGGCTTCCCGATCTGACAAAATCCTCTACTCCATCGAGCACTGTATCCATTCTTTTATCAAGTAATTGCTGTTCGTCCTGTGATAAAGGGGAGAGCACAAAACGCTCTACTGGTATGTCCGCATGAATGCCATTTTGTCCTGGCCTGCCGATACCAACTTTCAATCTATGAAAATTTTTAGTTCCAAGGCTTTGTATAATGGATCGTATTCCATTATGCCCACCCGCTCCGCCTGTTGCAGCAAGCTTGATACGACCCGGGTGCATATCAAGATCATCATGAATCACAAGTATACGATCCTCGACTATTTTAAAAAACTGTGCAAAACGTGCGATGGGCACACCTGAACGATTCATAAAGCTCTGCGGCTTGAGAATGTAAATTCGTTTTCCTGCAATGGTAATTCGGCAATGCAATGCATCCCACTTGTCAGCAGTAAGCGAATCGCCATATCTTCCGGCAAGAGCATCAACAATCTGAAAACCGACGTTATGCCGGGTATCATCATATTTGCTGCCTGGATTACCAAGCCCTGCAATCAGATATGCTTCTTCAGACACGTTCTCATCTCTCTTTCCAAAAAAAAATCCGGAAAGGATTCTAAGGAACCCATTCCGGACAAATATTGCTTTTGTGTTCTGATTATTCAGACTCAACGACCTCTTCTTCTTCTCCTTCCACAGCAACCTCAGGAGTCTCAGCACCACCATCTGCAGCGGCGGCAACAGCAGCTTCGTCAGCCTCAGCAGCAGCAGCCTCAGCCGCATCACCTGCAGCAGCAAGAGCAGCAGCAGCTTTCGCAGAAATCACCTCAACACACATTACGTCACCATCAGAAACCATTTTTATGCTTCCTGGCAACTCAATATTTGCAAAAAGGATTGCTTCGTCAATATCAAGACCTGAGACATCTACAACTACAGTATCAGGCACATCAAGGGGAGCACCCTCAATATTGAGAACAGTGCTGTGAGTAACAAGCTCACCACCACGATCAACACCTTTCGCCGCACCTGTCAGTTCAATATTCACAGAAAAAGTTCTGGCAGTATCAAGGTTGATCTCAAGAAAATCAGCATGAATAAGACTGTCAGTAACAGGATCAGTCTGAACTTCGCGCATCATAACGTGACGGGTATCACCATCAACGGAAAGGTTTACAACCGCATTCTTACGGCTGATCTGATACAAAGTCTTCAGAAATGGCTTAGTCTCAAGCTGAAGCGATGTAACGTCTTTATCGTTTCCGTACAGTACCGCCGGGGTATTACCACTTACACGCAGACGACGCATGGCACCTTTACCAAAACTCTCTCTTTTTGAAGCAGACATGTCTACTTGTAGCATATATTCCTCCTTGCCCTGAATCCGTTTTTTTCTATAGATTCAGGAATATTCTCAAAAATAGTATCGTTAATTAAATTTATATATCAGCTACACAAAGAGTGAGCTGATTGAACCTTCGGTATGAATACAATCAATTGCCTGAGCCAGTAAGTTTGATACAGACAGTACTTTTATTTTTTCACACTTCCTTGCTTCACCCTGAAGAGGAATAGAGTTTGTGACCACGAGAGAACTCAACTCTGACTTATTTAAACGGTCAATGGCCGGCCCTGACAGAACTGGATGCGAGCAACATGCATGAACTTCCGTTGCACCATGCTCCAGAAGAGTCGCAGCTCCATTACAGAGCGTTCCGGCAGTATCAACCATATCATCAAGCATAATAGCTGTTTTGCCTTTAACATCACCAATGACATGCATTGCTTCACATTCATTTGGTTTGTCACGACGTTTATCTATAATGGCAAGGCCAGCATTAAGCCTCTTTGCAAAAGCACGGGTCCTTTCCACTCCACCAGCATCGGGAGAAACCATAACTACATTTTCGAATTTATCTTTTATGTAATCAAGAAGAACAGGAGCTGCATATAAGTGATCAACTGGAATATTGAAAAATCCCTGAATCTGCCCTGCATGTAAATCCATACTTAAAACTCGTCGAACACCAACTGCCATAAACATTTCAGCAACAACCTTGGCTGTAATGGGTACCCGAGGTGCTACTTTTCTGTCCTGGCGAGCATAACCATAATAAGGAACAACTGCGGTAATTCGTCTGGCTGAAGCACGCCTAAGCGCATCAACCATAATTACCAGTTCCATAAGATTATCATTAACCGGCGTACAGGTTGATTGAATGATGAAAACATCTGTACCGCGAACATTTTCCTTTATCTCAACAAAAGTCTCACCATCACTGAACTTTCGGACGTCAGCTTTAGAGAGTGGAACCTTAAGATAGTCAGCAATTTCCTGAGCCATTATCGGATTGGCATTTCCAGAAAAAACTTTAATGATATTAGGCATGATCTTATATTCTCAGTACAATAAATTATCTTTACAAAGTCTACTATTCCAACCAACTAATAATTGGATGGAAATGCGTTCAAGTTCGTCCGTTTTTCTCTTGTCGCAATGGCAGTACCATGCGACAAGAGAAAAACGAATGAAATTGGGCACATTTCCATTCAATTTGGCTGGGGCGGGAGGGATCGAACCTCCGAATGTCGGGATCAAAACCCGATGCCTTAACCGCTTGGCTACGCCCCAGTATTAACTCGTTAATTGATCTCAAGCACCACATCTTTGCCCGATTTTGTATATTCGCATAGTGAAACTATTGCGAACATACAAAATCGAACAAACCTGTAGCACTTGAAATCAATTAAATTCTTGCTTTTCTGATTTTCAACTACCCTATTCATAAAGGCCTGGTAACAAAAACACCATCACCATAGCTTTCCCGTAACAAGTCTGCACATTCCTGCACATTGCCGTCACTATCATCAGGAAAAACACCAAAAACAGTAGGTCCACTACCAGACATCAACGCCCCGGCAGCACCACTCTCAAGCATACATTTCTTGATCGACTCTATCTCAGGATAACGATCAATTGTAACGCTCTCAAGATCATTAAACAGGTCAGAAGCGACCCCGTTTAATACACCATTCTCACGAGAACCAAACAGACTAGAAACTTTATCTGTCCTTGTCAATCTAAAATTTTCAAAAACCCATGCTGTTGATACAGAAAATCCGGGATTCACCAGCAAAACCGAGCAATGAGAAAGTGAAGCAACAGCTTCCATCTTTTCCCCAACCCCCCTTGCACGTGCAGCAGCCTCAGAAAAAACAAAAAACGGCACATCTGCTCCAAGCGCTTTTGCAAGTTCCAGGAGTTTCTTTTCGGGAAGTGGCGAATCAAAAAAGGCATTCAACGCAGTAAGCACGGCTCCTGCATCACTACTTCCACCACCTAGTCCGGCTGCAACAGGGATTCGCTTTTCAAGTACCAGCGAGACACCATATCTACCCTCAAGCCCGGCTTCCTGCAAAAAAACTGCTGCGGCCTTATATACCAGATTTGATTTATCCTCAGGAAGATCAGAATCAGGGCAACGTAAAGAAATCCCAGGTTGTTGCAACTTCTGAATATGAAGCGTATCAAAAAGATCCAGCTTCTGCATTACACCATCAAGCTCATGGTAACCATCTGGTCTTTTTGCCAGAACCCGCAGTGTAAGATTCACCTTTGCAGGCGCCTGGACATTCAGCACCCGCCCAGAGTCAGCCATTCGTTGCCGCTTTCTCTTTTTTGGCTTTGGCAACAGCAACAAATCGTAATTTCACATCATACAGAACATTCTTCAGCATTTCTGTTTCGTCATCTGTTAGATTACCCTTGGTTTTATTTTCCAGTAAAGCCAAAGTATCGATGGCATGACGGGCAAGGGACAGATCTAGCATTTTTTCACCCGTAACAGGATCAGCAATTTCCCCAAGGTGAAACAGTGCAGAAGTATTTAAAGACATGACAAAGGCCATAAATGTGACCTCCGGCATGACACAACGCCCATCCTGATCAGGTACTTTACCATCGCTACAGGGACAGCCTTCTTCATATTCAGAACTCATTATTCCCTCTCAAGTAAAAAAACAAATCAGGCTAAATCAAGAGCCAGTGCATTATCAATATTTTCAAGTGCTGTTACTTCTGCCAGCAACTCTTTTGATATAACTGAGTCAGTGGACAGCAGGATAATATTCTGGTCACTTGCGTCTTCACGGCCAACGGTCATTCGCGAAATATTCACGCCGTTACTTCCAAGGGTTGTACCGAGGGCTCCGATAACACCGGGAACGTCATTGTTGTACACCAGAAGCATTGGGCCTGCGGCCTGTGCTTCAAGACGAAATGCATTCAGGCGCACCAGACGCGGTTCGTTTTTACCAAACACAGTTCCAACCAGTTCGTTTTCACCTTCGTTGGTTTTCACTTTTATGCGCAGGACATTTACAAAATCATTGGATCTGTCACTTTTAGACTCGACCACACGAATACCACGATCTTTTGCGATTACCGGAGCATTTACATAATTTACAGCATCCTGCAAAATTGGAGTAAACAGCCCTTTTAAGAAGGCAACAGTTACAGGACTGGTATTGAGTTCTGCAAGCTCGCCTGAATATTCAAGGGAAACCTCTTCAACACTTCCTTTGGCTATCTGCATGTGGAATGAACCAAGCATCTCTCCAAGATTTATATAAGGGCCAACCTGAGCGAGTACATCATCGCTGACAGATGGGACGTTTACAGCGTTTGTCACAACACCCTTATTCAGGTATTCGGCAACCTGTTCTGCAATTGCTGTGGCAACATTTTCCTGCGCTTCACTGGTGGAAGCACCAAGATGTGGAGTACAGATAAAGTTATCGAGAGCCAGAAGTGGACAATTTTCTTTTGTGGTTGGCTCATCTGCAAAAACGTCAAGAGCTGCACCTGCAATTTCTCCATCTACCAGAGCCTTGTACAAAGCCTCTTCATCACACACTCCGCCACGAGCACAATCGATAAACATTGCGCCTTTTTTCATGTTTGTGAAGAATTCGGTGGAAAGTGCATTTTTAGTTTCTTTGGTAAGCGGAACATGCACGGTGATATAGTCGGCACGTTTGGCCAGCTCTTCAACACTCACAAGCTCAACACCCAGCTTATCAACAAGCTCTTTTGGCATATGAGGATCATAGGCAATGACTTTCATCTTTAAACCCTGAGCACGATTGGCAGCGATCGCTCCGATACGTCCAATTCCAAAAATACCAAATGTTTTTCCGGTGAGTTCACGTCCCATAAAATTCTTCTTTTCCCACTTGCCTGCTTTCATAGAAGCTGTTGCCTGTGGAATATTTCTGGAAAGGGACATCATCATGCCGATTGCATGTTCTGCAGCAGTGGTAGCATTTCCATCAGGGGCGTTCATTACAACAATACCCTTTTGGCTGGCTGCCGGAATATCAACATTATCAAGACCGATTCCAGCTCTGCCGATAACTTTCAGGTTAGTGGCAGCCGTAATTATATCTTCAGTGGCTTTGGTGGCACTACGAACAACGAGGCCATCATAATCGCCGATAATTTTCTGTAATTCTTCCGGGGGAAGCCCTGTATTCACATCGACTTCAAGCCCTGCATCGACCAGAATTTTCTCGCCCAGCGGGGACATATTGTCACTGATTAAAACCTTCATCTTTACTCCTTATCTTGATAATTCAGAAATATTTATATTTATCATCACAAAACTTGTTACTATAACTAGTTCCATGGAAGAGAACAACCAAAAATAGTTTTAATTGTTATTGAACAATTAGCCTGAAAACGATATAGAAGCAGTCTATATACTTCCACTTAAGACCCGTGACGGGGTCGAAAAAAACAACTAACTTTTACATTTCATAAACAAACATGACTGAGACAAGACTTCGATTCCCACCAAGCCCCACAGGATATCTCCACATCGGAGGTGCAAGAACCGCCCTTTATAACTGGCTCTACGCAAAAAAAACAGGTGGTAAACTTATTCTTCGCATTGAAGATACCGACGCTGAACGCTCCACCCAGGAATCTATTCAGGGCATTTTAGATGGTATGAAATGGCTGGGAATTGACTGGGATGAAGGACCATACTTTCAGACCGAGTTTGAAAGTGACCACGAAGCAGCATCTAAAAAATTACTGGATACTGGAAAAGCCTACAAGTGTTTCTGTACCAAGGAAGAACTTGATGTTAAACGTGAAGCTGCCCAGAAAAACAAAACGCAATATGGTTATGACGGCACTTGCAGAAGCTTAAGTGCTGAAGAAGTAGCGGAAAAAGAAGCGGCAGGCCTGCCCTTTGTGGTGCGTTTTAAAGTTCCTGACCAGGATGGTGAGATCGGGTATGACGACAAGGTTCTTGGTTATATCAAAGCTCAGTATCGTGAGATTGAAGACTTTGTCATTGTACGCTCCACAGGAAAGCCACTGTACCTGCTCTGTAATGTTGTGGATGATATTCGTGATCGGATTTCACATATTATTCGTGGATCAGATCACATGACCAACACAATAAGACAGGTGCTTTTATATAATGCACTGGATGCTCCTGTTCCTGTGTTTGCTCATATGCCCCTTACGCTGGACACAAAAAAGGCCAAAATTTCAAAACGCAAACATGGTGAAATTGTTGCTGTTCAGTTTTATGAGGAAAAGGGTTTTATCCCTTGGGCATTATCAAACTTTCTTGTTCTTTTAGGCTGGTCTCCCGGCAATGATACTGAATTCTTCACGCAAGATGAATTGATAGAAGCTTTCAGTCTTGAACGCATCAATAAAACGAATTCAATTTTCAATTATCAGAAAGGGAATGCCAAGTTTTTTACCGACCCCAAAGCAATCTCTTTTAATGAGCATTATTTACGTACCATGCCCATTGAAGACATTGCAGTAATGGTAAAACCTTTCCTTGAAAAAGAAGATCTTTGGGATGCTGCCTATGAAGGCGACAAAAAAGAATGGTTTTTAAGCACCCTTGATCTTACACGGGACAGATTCCAGATGCTCTCTGATTTTGGTGATCGTGGCCGTGCCTATTTTTCTGATGAGTTCACCGTTGAGCAAAAACCTTTAAAGAAAAATGTTCTGAAACATGAAGGCTTAAAAGAATGGTTACCGATGCTTGCGGATCGTTTTGAGGCGCTTGCTGATTACAATCTGGAAACAACCGAACAAACCGCCCGGGACCTTGCCACCGAACTGGATATTAAACCCGGTGTGATAATCAATGGGATGCGTACCGTGGTTACAGGGCAGCTTGCAGGCCCTTCCATGTTTGATATTTTGATGGCAATTGGTCAGGAGCGTGTTGTTTCCCGTCTTCGTAACGTTGCCAAGTTGTACGAGGTATAATGATGGATAATTCGACAGAAAAAACTGAAAAGCCTTTGGATTTTATCAGACAGATTGTCACTGCCGATCAGGAATCCGGTAAACATGCTACTCCCATTACCCGTTTCCCTCCTGAGCCAAATGGTTTTTTACACATTGGTCATGCGAAATCAATCTGCCTCAATTTTGGCATTGCCGATGAATATAACGGTACCTGCCATCTTCGTTTTGATGACACCAATCCCACAAAAGAAGAAAATGAGTATGTGCAGGCCATAAAAGAAGATGTGCAATGGCTCGGATTCGACTGGGGCGAAAACCTCTTTTTCTCTTCTGATTATTTCGACAAACTCTATGACTACGCTGTCGAACTTATCAAAAGAGGGAAAGCTTATGTCTGCTGCTTAAATGCAGAAGAAATGAGAGAGTACCGTGGAACGTTAACGGAACCCGGAAAAGAAAGCCCCCATCGCAACAGAACAATCGAGGAAAACCTTGAACTTTTCACTGC
>JAOZLM010000189.1:0-2943 GCA_029934815.1 Desulfocapsa sp.
TAAAGGTTCTTTGTGCTTTTTTCATTATTGTTTTGTTCTGTTTTCCTGTGCAGGCTCAGGCTGTGGATAAAGTATTACTGGTTTTGAGTTCTGATGCTGTGCCATACCGGGAGGCTGCAGCAGCACTTAAATCGTCTCTTGCAAAGGATAATTTCAAGAGTGCTATTGTACTCTCAGAAGATATCGCATCGCAAAGTTTTGAGGTTTTGCAAAAGCAGTACTCGCCAGTAATGTGGGTCGCCATTGGCAGTCGTGCTGCAGCACATGTCAATAAATTGCTGCCGCCATCAAAACCACTTGTTTATTGCATGGTTGTAGATCCGCAAAAAGTTGGGATTGATCCGCTGCGCGGGCAGGTTGCCGGAGTTTCGGTTGTGAAATCCGTTCCTGAGCAGTTTGCAATCATTCAAACAGCTATGCCGACTCTTGATTCAATCGCAATGCTCTATCGTTCCAGCTCTCAGCAATCCATGCAGACACTGAACGATGTGCAAAAGCAACTGCCAAAAGGATGGAAACTGGAAGCGGTTGATATTGATGCCATGAAGTCACAGGCAGCAGCCATTCAGGAACTCTTTGAGAGGAAAAGTGATCTGGTCTGGACCACAGCAGACTCTTCTGTTTACAACCGGGCAGTAGTGAAGAGTTTACTTCTGGCGTCGCTAAGAAATGGTACGCCTGTATTTGGTTTTTCAGGATCTTTTGTGAAGGCAGGTGCGCTTCTGGGGCTTGACGCAAATCCGGTGACACAAGGGAAATTTGCAGCCTCTCTTGTGAAACGCTGCCTTGGCCTCACCTCAGAAAGAGTTTGCCTGCTGGCTTCCGGTGTTACGCTATCGGTAAACCTGGTAGTTGCTGACAGACTGGGCATAACCTTGTCTGATGAGTTACTTGCCAGAGCAACTGTTGTCAGCTCTCCCTGATGGTTACTTTTTTTTCAAAAAGCTATTCCCTTCGTACCAAGGCAACACTTATAGTTGTTTCCGTTGTTATGGTTTCCCTTTCCCTTGCCACCGCTATTAATATTTATCAGACTAATAAGCTGATTGAAATAGAGCAGAAAAAATCTGCTGAAGCAATTGTTCGGGGGCTGGCTCAGGCAGCGGAATTACCTTTGATTGTTCAGGATAAACAGGAGCTTGACAGGTTGCTTGATGGTTTTCTCTGGAATGAACAGCTTCAGTTTTTGCTTATTTTTAACTCTTCAGGCGAGATAGTAGCCCAGCGGATTCTTGATGAATATCCTTATGCTCAGTTTAGCCATCACGGTAATATGGGGCAGTCGCTGATTGTTGACCAGCCGATTATTTTTCAGACGGACAATAGCTTTTCTTCCTCATCTCCAGATTCTTTTGATACAAGTAGTTCAGAGAAAAAAGAGGTGGGCAGGGTACTTGTTGCACTCTCCGTCAGTGCTGTTCGAAAGGCGCAATTGCATCAGGCTCTGGTTTCTTTGCTGGCAGCTCATATTGCAGCAGCTTTTGGTATCTTTCTGATGATTAAATTCATTGGCGACTGGACCAAACGTGTCGATGGGCTGGTGGAAGCAACAGATGCCATGAAAAGCGGAGATTTCTCCCATTCTGTTCCGCTTGGCTCTCAGGATGAAGTAGGGAAACTGGCTTCTGCTTTTGAGGCCATGCGTAAGGCCGTTCAGCAACGTGATTATGAACTCCGCGAGTTAAACGATTCCCTCCATGATCTTGTAAAAGAAAGAACTGAAAAACTTGAGAATGCAATGCTTGAGGCGCAGACTGCAAATGAAGCAAAATCAAGTTTTCTTGCCAATATGAGCCATGAAATCAGAACACCGATGAATGCTATTATTGGCATGGTTGGTCTGTCGTTGAACAAGAAGTTAAGTCCCAAACTTCGGGAGTATATGTTGACGGTGCGATCGTCTGCAGAATCATTGCTTGCAATTATTAATGATATTCTTGATTTTTCAAAGATTGAAGCCGGGAAAATCCGTCTTGAAAAGGTCGATTTCCAATTGCAGCATCTCTTTGATAAACTGGCTGATCTTTTCAGTGATCAGGCGACATCAAAAGACGTTGAGCTGATTATCGGTATAGAGCCGGGAATCCCCGTTGCACTCTGCGGTGATTCTCTGCGGCTTGAGCAGATTTTTATAAATCTTCTGGGCAATGCAGTCAAATTTACTGAAAAAGGGGTTATTTTTCTCCATGCTACCCTTGATTCTGAAACCGATGAGAGCTTGAAAATCCTCTTTTCCGTGACCGATACTGGCGTGGGAATAGGGCAGGAGCAGTACGAATCACTTTTTGAACCCTTTACTCAGGCTGATGGTTCCATGACTCGTGAATATGGTGGAACCGGACTAGGTCTCTCAATTTGCCGCCGGCTGGTGAATCTGCACGGAGGCGAAATCTGGGTGGACAGTGCTAAGGAGCAGGGGACCACTATCCATTTTACCATCGAGTTTACCCGGCAGCCGGAAGGGGATGAAATTCAGTATGTGGTTCCCGCAACCATCAGGGGGCTTAACGTACTGGTGATTGATGATAATGCAACAGCCAGCTGCATCACTATGAAAATGCTTGAAACCTTTCATTTTCAATCAGATACTGTTTCATCCTGTGCTGAAGCTGAGGAATTGCTGCTGACAACACCGGAAAAATACGATCTGCTTCTTGTGGATTGGAGAATGCCTGAAGTTGACGGGATTGAGTGTGTTGGTAAGTTACGAAAAATGAAAGCAGTCGATCAGGTCCCGATTATCATGATGACTGCTTTTGGTGGGGACAGGGAAGTGGTGCTCGCTAAAGAAGCGGGGGTTGATTACTTCCTGACAAAACCTGTGAAGCAGTCACTGCTCTTTGATACCATTATGGAGATTTTTAATTATCCTGAAGCTATGCATGCAAGTCTTGACGATCGTGCATCGGGTCTTGAGTTTGCGGGGTCTGAACACCTGTCCGG
>JAOZLM010000189.1:3043-5128 GCA_029934815.1 Desulfocapsa sp.
ACCGCTCACGCCATGCAGGGTGACAGAGACAGGTGTCTGCGGGTTGGTATGAATGATTACGTAGCGAAACCCATTACTCCCGAGTTGCTTTTTGCAGTACTTACCCGCTGGACAAGACCAGATCATGTCGAGAATATTCACAGTGAGAAACAAACAGCATTTAGTCGTCTTGAAACGGATATAGAGCTTCCTGAATCGTTACCCGGAATACATGTTTACTCTGGAGTTGCCCGGATGGCCGGGAATGTGAAAGCTTATTGCCGGATGCTGAAAGATCTGCTTCATTTTGGTGTTGCAACCACGGCCAAAATATCTCAACTGGTGAAAGAAGATATTAATTTGGCTATCCGGGAAATACATACTCTGAAGGGGACCGCCGCTAATCTTTCTGCAACGGACTTACAAAAAGTAAGTCTTGAATTTGAAAGAAATTTACGAGAAATCGCTGAAAATAGTGGTGATGAAAACAAAGCGGAAAAGGCTGCGCTGGTGGTTGAGCACCACTCTGTACTGATCGAAAAACAACTCGTTCAGCTGGAAACCTCTCTTGCGCAGTTGAATGAGCTGTTTGCTAAAACCAAAGAGTCTGTTCGTGTTTCTCGTAAGGTAGAGATTGACCATGAACAGTTATTTGAAATTCTTACCCGTTTGAAGGGTATGAGTGAGTCCTTTGATCCCATGGCAGAAGAATACTGGCTGGAACATAAGTATGGATTTTTAGGGCAGGATATTGATGAGGAAATCACCAGGATGGAAAACCATCTGCGAAATTATAACTTTGAACGTGCCGTTGATTTTATAGGCAGAATAGAGCGGGTTCTGAAAGAGGCAGATAGATGAGTAATCAGCAAAACACAGTACTTCTTGTGGATGATATTCCAGCTAATATTAAGATTCTGGTAGGCGCATTGCGTGAAAATTACAGACTGATTGTCGCCACCAATGGCAGGGATGCATTAAAGGCGGCACTGGAAAAACAACCGGATCTTATTCTGCTGGATGTGATGATGCCGGATATGGATGGTTACGAGGTGTGTAAGGCTCTGAAGGCACGGCAGGAAACAGCGTCTATCCCGGTAATATTTGTCACGGCTATGAACGAGGAGAAAGATGAAACCCGTGGTTTTCTGCTGGGCGCTGTTGATTATATCGTAAAGCCAGTAAATCCCGTGATTGTCAAAGCCCGTGTACAGACGCATATTGCACTGCGTATGACACAGCGTGACCTGCAGAGGCATCGGGACGATCTTGAAGAGATGGTTCTTGAACGCACCCGTGAACTCCGTGAAACACAGATAGAAATTACCAATCGTCTGGTGCAGGCGGCAGAATACCACGATCATCAGACCAGCCGTCATATTACCAGAATGGCTCATTATTGTGTGATACTCGGTCGGGCACATGGCATGAAAGAGCATGAACTAACCTTACTGTTTCATGCCAGTGCCATGCATGATATTGGTAAACTCGGAATAAGTGACGCAATTCTTCATAAAAAAGGCACGCTTACTCCCGATGAATTTGATGAGATGAAACGGCACACACTGATTGGTGCAGATCTGTTGTTTGGCGCCAATAATGAGCTTATGAATATGGCGCATCTGATTGCGCTGACGCACCATGAAAAATGGGATGGGACAGGATTCCCCCTTGGTCTGGCCGCTGAGGAAATTCCCTTCCCCGGGCGTATTGCAGCACTTTGCGATGTGTTCGATGCGTTATCATCAAAGCGGCCTTATAAGGAAGCATGGCCGCTTGAGGAGGCGAAGAAGGTGATTGTGGAACAGAAGGGTATCCATTTTGACCCTTATGTAGTGGAGTTGTTCGAGGAGAATTATTCTAAAATAGAAGAAGTTTATAACCGGGTGAAGTAAGCTCTATCCTTACGAGATCTCCTTTTGATCCATTGCTTGCTGCCCGCTATTTATGAGATCAATCTGTTCATTCATTGTCCAGAAATCATAAATAATACCAACAAGAAAAAGACCACCAGTAAGAAGGTATAAAATCCCTGATATCCATTTTCCCTGATAAAATCTATGGATGCCAAATGCACCAAGAAAAGTAAGGAGTAACCAGGCTATA
>JAOZLM010000190.1 GCA_029934815.1 Desulfocapsa sp.
GGGCGGACTCCTACGAGGGAAAAAGCAAAAGCTGAGCTTTGATGGTAATCATGAAAAATTATGCTGCTTATTTTCCAGTGAATACCACAATTATGTACTATTCGATTCCAACGCAAATTCAAGAGCTTCTGCACACTGTAACTCGATAGGATTCAGTAACGGTTGGGTCGCCTCAGCCCTCCCGATAGTCAAGGGTAACTCAGTACAGCCAAGGATCACGGCATCAACTTCTGTATAGTGCGCTAACAAGTTGCGGAAAAAATCCCTAAAACGTTCATCCGTTTTCCCAGTAGCAAGATGAGATTGGATTTCCTGGATTTGCTCTCTTTCATTCGCTGAGGGAATTACAACATCGCATCCAAATCTCTTAAGACGTTCTGCGTAGAACCCATCCTCCATGGTAAATTTCGTTGCTAAGAGCAATAACCGCTTGAATGCCTTTTGTGAAGCAGCTCGTCCCACTGCGTCCACGATATGAATGACCGGAACGTGTATATTCAAATGCGAGACCACTAAATCATAGGCTTTATGGAGTGTATTATTACAGATCAGGATACAATCAACATCTCGGGATCCAAGATCCTCTATGGCTCCTTCAAGTAAAACCGGAATCTCATCCCAACCAGTATGATACCGGCTCTTGATATCGTGATAGTCGATACTTCGAAGCAAGATATTTGCGGAATGAAATCCCCCCAATCGCTGTTGAACCATCTCGTTCAAGATTCGATAATACTCGATTGTTGATGGCCAACTGGTGCCACCGAGAAGACCTATTAGTCGCATTTTTTTGTGCCCCGTTACCTTGACCATAACAAGTTATTAGCAGATCTCCTGAAACTTCCCTGGCAAAAGATACTTTACCGATCATCCCTTTTTTAATCTGGCATCAGGCATAGAACAGTGAGAGCCAGAAACATCTGGTTTTATACCTATGGTATTAAAAACCATGCTGGAAGTATCAGAAATGGATAAATGGTCTATTTCTTATTAGCAAAAACCAATTGTCCGCCAAGATGTCCGGCGACACCAATTGCAGCAAACATAACCATCGCCCAGAAAAGGTAAATAAAACGATCCAGTGAAGCATTACTGAGCACATCCGGTTGTACTATCTTCCAGAGAATAAGACCAAAGAGAATTACAGTGGCAACACAACTTGCGGCTATTTTCATTTTAAACAGCGATGTTCTCACTCCGTTGTATTTTTTTTGCCAGGTCAGATATCCGCTAAGCAACACCGGAGGCATATTCAACAACACAAATATCATACTAAAATAAGCCGCACTTTCGAAAAGGGGTAATTGAAAGAATATTGCAATAACGAGAAACAGAACCGCCATAGGAATTATTCCGTTTGGTCCATGCACGGTGATCGGGTGCAAATGTTTCTCCACGATAAGAGCAGTTATTTTTTCAACCATGGAAGATGACTTGTCCATCGGTGCCTCAACCTTCGTTGTATTTCCGAGCTCAAGGTTGTTTTCCGTGACTTCAATAAATTTGTCTTTGTTCGCTCCACATACCGGACATTTTTCCGGTGGCTCTTCACCCTCATGGATATAATTACAGACTGAACATTTCCATTTTTTCATACGGTTCACCTTAGTCAATTTTACATGTAAGCCTTAACAACATGATATCTACGATAGTAGTATCACTTTGCCCCCCCATTACTCAAGAACGTTATGGTTTTCAGGCTAATTTATCAAAAGAAATTACCGAATGCTTCGGCTACTCCTTTGCCATACGCATAATAGACTACGTTAAAAATTCGTATTTTTTACTACAGGAGTTTAACTGAAAGACGCTAGCAGCAGGGATGAACGGTAAGCTGGCAAAAGTGCCTTGTTGGCACTGTTACCAACCGTCGTTTAAGGTCATTTGTTTTCTTGTTTTTGTGACAGCTTTTCAGGAGTAAGGCCCTAAAAGTCTTTTGTTTAGCTTCCAGTTAATTTGCATGGTTTTAACCAGGACCAGGAGCAACGGCAACAACAGAACAAACCAGGGGATTGAAAAAAGAGTCAACAGACCGGCCTTAACCAGTGCCTTATCGAGAAAGAACATACCAAAAACCCAGAAGGCGACACCGGGACAAATAAGGGCATAGGTTGCCGGAGTTTTGACTGCATTAGCAGTTTCACTTCTTCCATGAATAAATTCAGGAAAATAATTATTCTGACGCATAACAATATACCCAAGGATACCAAAAAATATCTGTAAAGAAATAAAGGTCGAGCAGAAAATAAAATGAAAAGCAGGGCTTCCATGGGAAGCAAAGAGAAAACCCAAGCCATGATGGAGACGAATAGTGGTAATACCAAGCAAAGTGAGAATGGGAATGATGATCCAGATCGATGCGCTCCCTTCACGACTAATCCCTTTATCCAGCATGGCATGAAATCCAAGTACCAGGTTTTTAGCGGCTAACAGGGCTGCAATGGCAAAAAAAGAAATGGAAAAGAATGTGGCAACGACCACCATAACCCGATTTTCGCTCATGGCAGCAGGTGCTGCAAAGCCAACCGCATTCATGGCAAAGGTAAATGAGGAAATCATCTGTGCCAGTGAATTATTCATAGAGTGCTGAAAATGCCCCTTAAGAAGTAATTTACTGTAATATCGATAGAATACAACAAGGCTGTAAACACCGGTTGCAAAAAATGCAAGAAAGGCAAAAGGAAAGAGAATTTCCACAATTCCCCACAACCCCGGAACAAGCATGGCGCCAAGTACAAAGAGAACATTGATCGTCATGGTCAGGGTCAAAGGAATCACCATAAGGGTAATTTCATTATTTCCTTTGATGAGTTCTTTATAAGCTTCAGTTTTCTTATACAGTCGGTATTCCCTGATGTTCCATACCAACAGACGTATATGGTTCACGGCATAATAGAGCATGAGGGCATAGGCGACAACTGAGAGCCAGGTGACATAAGAAGGTGCAGTAGATAAAGTAATACGTACTGAATCAAAAGTGGCAATCGGCCCATCCGGATGTGGAGTCATAAACATGAAGAAAATGAAAAAAGCCACAGTCAGACCACCGTTGCCAAGAGCAGCAAGGAAAAAAAAAGGGGAATATTGTTCTTTGAGATTCTTAATCATCTATCTACCTGCGAGTTACAAAAGTTTACCCTGCTAAAAAAACATAAAATTACTTTCACACACAGGAGACTAACCAATAAATGTAATTATCAAGCAGCTGCTCGTCAAGAACACAGAGTAGTACCTGGTTAGGAGACTAAGGCATGTCAGGTAAACACTATTATTGAGGCTATTTAGAGTTAGTACGTTATTAATGATTAATGGAGCCGTTTCCGGGCTCATTCCTAATGGTTTCAACATACCAAACCAGATAAAACTCGGAGCCAGAGCAACTCTCATTAGCAAATAACAGCGTTGATTCATTCAGGCTGACTTTTTTCTAGCAAAAGATGTCTATTTACCCTCTGTTTATCTTGTCATCATAGGGGTACAGACAAATCTTCACCGGAGCACATGAGCCAGGCTACAGTCACGTTTCCGTGTTCCCAGAGCTTTTCGCTGAGCCAGAATTGAACAGAATTCTTCATCACTGAGAATAGAATCTTTTTGTTTTGCAATATACACCAGGCAATCTCTGCAAATATGTGAATGGATGAATGCTTTTGCCTCAACAAGCTCCCAGCAGGCTATCTCACTCTCTTTTGCCTGACGGCAGGAAGATTGACTATTGCACAGAATAATTTTCCAACATGGCAATTCCGATTGTTTTGACATCATTTTCTCCCGGTTCCATATTTATAAAAGCAGGGCGCCGCTGCTCAATTAAATATACATTAAAAAACCTGATTACCATCGAACCTCAGTTTTGTTCGTTTTCTACGATTCCGTCATTCCGGACTTGATCCGGAATCTTGTAAAAACAGCTAGTTCCGATGAGATTCCGGATCAAGTCCGGAATGACTGAGGCGGTGGCTGAGCTTTAGTGGTAATCAGGTTAAAAAATACTGGTAAGCGCTTATATCTTTAACCTGTTAGCGAATAGTTACCCGACCCGGTGCGACAAGTAAAATTTATAATAATTATATTTATATTTAATTCTACCAATGCTATCTTGCTCTATTGTCAGATTTGAAAGAAGAGAAATAACAGGAGGGATGCCATGTCCGTAACAATACGTCAACTTGAGATCTTTAACGCCGTTGTTGAGAGCGGGCAGGTAACAAAAGCTGCTAAAAGTCTGTTCCTCACCCAATCAGCAGTCAGCCTTGCCTTAAGTGAAATGGAAAATCAACTGGGAGGCAGCTTGTTTGATCGTTCCGGCAGAAGTATGAGACTCAACGACAGAGGCCGCTATTTCCTCCCTGTCAGCAGAGATATTCTTGATAAGCTGGAAGACCTGGACTGCCTGATGAATGAAAAAGACGGGAAGTTTGCCGGTTCATTGCAGCTTGTTGCGAGCTCCACCATTGGTAACTACGTTTTACCCTATCTGATAACAGCCTTCAAAAGTATGCACCCCGATGTCCATTTCAATATGCTGGTCTGCAATACTAAAACAGCAGAAAAACTCATTCTTGAACGCTCAGTAGACCTTGGCTTTGTAGAAGGCGAGGTAAGCCACGAACAGGTTAGCGTAACGTCATGGTTTCAGGATGAACTTGTACTGATCCAGCGTACTACTGATGACCCGGAGACAGAAAAATCCCTTGATGTACGTACTGATTTACAAAACTACAAATGGGTCATGCGGGAAGCGGGCTCGGGAACTGCCCAGACATTTAAAAGTAAACTGGGAAAACATGTAACTAATCTCAATGTGGTTATGGAGCTTGGGCACACCGAGGCTATAAAAAAAGCAGTGGAAGCCGGTGCCGGTATAGGCTGTCTCTCAAATCTCACTGTCTGTCGGGCAGTAAACCGCGGCTGGCTGCAGGAGATCAAACTCAAAGGAGTGGATATGAAACGACAACTCTATGTTATCCAGCACAAAAACAAAGCAAAAACCCGTTTGATGAATGAGTTTCTTGACTTCTGCTATCTGTTAAGCCAGTGCAGTGCTGGACGATCCTGCCTTTCCTCGCCTGAAAACTTTCAAGAACTTGTTTTGCAATTCAGTAGGGAAAGCTAAAAAA
>JAOZLM010000191.1 GCA_029934815.1 Desulfocapsa sp.
TAAAGAATAATCTACAGCATAACGTTATAATTTTCCAATTAATTGCTTTTTTTGTTTGCGGGTCAGTTGCTTGATTTGATGTTCACGGCTTGCTGCAGAGGATCTGGAAGGGTGTGCTTTGGAATAGATGAGCGTCACAGGTCTTCGTCCCCGTGTGTATTTGGCACCTTTCGGACTACTGTTATGCTCGATTAAACGTTGTTTTAGATTTATTGTAATTCCAGTATACAGCGTTTTGTCACTGCACTGTAGTATGTACACAAACCATTTTTGCTCTTTACTTTCCATTACGAGAGTTTACATCGGTACCAGAAACTGTAAATAAAAAAAGCCCCGGATATCTTTTTAAAGGATATCCGGGGCTCAATCGAACCGTTTAACTATAAGATTAACCCTTATTTCTTATGGGTCGCTCTCATGGTTTTGGCAAGCTCAATTACTTCACCAAGATCTTCGGTCATCATGTTCCAACCATACCAGTAGGCATAGTCAGGGTTCACGTGAAAGAAGGCCTGATAAGCACGCATACGATGTTTCATGTACATACGAACCAGAATCTGGTCAATGTATGACAGTTTGCGCATATCTGAATCCCAGTTAGCACCATTGGTGTGCATCATGGTGAGAAGGAAAGGATAGTTATGAGGATAGCTTGCTGGTTTTTCAATGATTCCATCTTTATAGAGTTCCGCTACTATTGTAATGGCTTCTGCCATTAAACGGTCAGCTTTACCCAGGATGGCATCACCCATGTCAAGTTGGTCTTTGGCAAAGTTCCTTGAGTGGCAATTACTACAGGTATCGAGCATTTTATTACGCTCTTTTTCCCAGGACGCCTGGTCAAGTTTAGCCATTCTTACAGCCTTAACAGCGTCAAGGATTGCTGTGGGTTCACCGGTTTCAGGATTAAGAACACCAAGAGCTTTGAGAATAACTACACGATCAGCTGCTTCCTGCTTATCTTCAGGAAGAGGCAGACGAACACCTAAGAAACCCCATGCGGTTTCATTTTGATGTGTTCCGTCAGGAAGGTGACAGGTCTGACAAGTTGGAGCAGCAGCTCCTTCTGGCAGAGAACCTTCAAGCTTTGCAAAGTAACGAACGCCATGCTTGGAGCTTGACCACATTTCCCACTGTGGATGATCGTAACCCATATGACAGGTCTGACATGCACGAGGATTGTTTGCTTCTTTCTTTGAGAATGTATGACGGGTATGACACTCGTCACAGGAGTTTGTCTGATAACGGTAACCGGCATCAACCTGAGCTTGTAACTGTTCCTCAGTACGGATACCCATGTTATGACAACCACCACAACCACGCCCACCTTCCATCAATTCATCAGGTGCTAAATGAGTTGCAGGGATGGCATTGAGTACAGCCCAGCCGAAATTATGCTTGCCCATGGCAAATGATTCGTACTGCTCTTCGTGACACTCCATACAAACAGCTTCAGTCGGCATTTTAGCCTTTTTGTAATCTTCAGCTGTTGAGTGTGCGTCGCCATGACAGGTAGCGCAGGTAACTTCTCCGCTTTCAGCATGTTTTGATGCCTGGAAATCCTTAACCATGCCAGGAGATACTTTTGTATGGCAATCGATACAATTGTCTGCCAATGCTACACTTGTGGATGTAGCAAGCAGAGCAAAGGCACCAGCGGCCAATACTGCTTTAAATGATTTCATTTTCCCTCCCAAGGTGAAAATGGTTGATAAAATAGGTTCTTATCGCCAGTCGATAAGAAAAAATATTTAATAAAAACAATATAGTCCGTAGTTAATCACAAAACATTGACATAAGTCAACTTTAATCCATGGAAAAGCCAATCTTGTGTAGTTCTGTTGGTGCTCTTTGCTTGCTGTAAAGGAGGATTTAAGGTAAAAAAGAAAAGCATTTAACAAGGAGGAAACAAAGAGCATAATGCAGGAAGAAGCGGACGAAAAAAAGAAAATTACTGATGAGGGTAGCCAGAGTTTTGAATCTCAAGCACTCACTGAACATTTGCGAGAACTACGTTCCTGTCTGATTACCTCGTTAATTGCTGTAATAATAGGGTTTGCAGGGTCGTACGGTTTTATTAAACCAATTGGAACCTGGTTTTTTAAACCCCTGATGGATGTTTTGCCGGAAGGGAGCACACTGATTTTTACCTCTTACCAGGAAGGCTTCTTTTTCTATCTGAAACTTGCCCTTGTCTGTGGCTTATTTTTTGCGACACCTGTTATTTTTTATCAGATATGGCGATTTATCGCTCCCGGCCTGTTTAAACATGAAAAGCGGGTGTTGGTGCCTTTTACCTTTCTTTCAACAATCTGTTTTCTTGGTGGAGCAGCTTTTGGGTATCTGGTTGTGTTCCCTCCGGCTTTTAGCTTTCTTGTTGGCTATTCTAATGAATTTCTTACTTCCATGCCGGCAGTCAGCGAATATTTCTCTTTAGCATTGCGTCTGCTTATTGCCTTCGGAGTTATTTTCGAGATGCCTGTTTTGATGGTATTCCTTGCGAAAATGGGCATTGTGACGGTCGCTTTCCTAAATAAAAACAGAAAGTATGCCATTTTAATAAACTTTGTTATTGCCGCAATCCTTACTCCCACTCCCGATGTCGTCAATCAGATGATGATGGGTATCCCACTGTTGATCCTCTACGAAATAAGTGTTGTAGCTGTTTATTTCTTCGGAAAGAAAACTTTCGGTGGGTTTACTGAAGATGAAGAGGCAAGTTCTGGAATTAATTAATTGAATACGGTATAATTAGAGGCAATGAAAATCGAAAAATGGTGAAGTGCCTTTCAAGAAATGTGTGCAGATATTGAAAATTACGGAGGTTTGTATGAGTAAGAGTACAGATTTTGCAAAAGCCCTGGAAGTTGGTCGTCCACCGAACATTCAAAAACTATTCCCCAATTCAAAAGCCTTACTGGTAAGTGGAAAAGTTATAGACAGAGCACTTATGGCCAAAGGCGGAGCTATGACCATGGCCGCCAATGGTCGAAATTACTTCGTGATTCGCGGTGCTTTAATGGCTGCCCAGCGTGCAAATAGTGCAATTATTATTGAAATTGCCAGGTCGGAGTGTAATTACTGTCCGGTGAATTTCTGGAATATGGCACGAGTTGTTGATGCACTGTGTAATGAAATGGGAATCACAATTCCGGTGGCAATTCATGCTGATCACTACGGTATAAAACAGGAGTCAGATATTCCGGTAGCCAAAATTGATATCCCTACAATTTTTGATGCGGGCATTACCTCCATTGCCGTTGATGCGTCTCACATGCTTGATGATAAAAACCTCCTTGCCAACCTGGAACTCAATTCCGTTATCCCCGCTTGGGCAGGTCTTGAAACAGAGGTTGGCGAAATTAAGGGAGAGCAGGGTTTATCAACAGTTGATGATGCTTCATTTCTTATAAAAGGTTTGAATGCTCATACCATTTGTCCCGACTGGATTGCCTTAAATAATGGCAGCACTCACGGGCTTGAAGCGTCCGGACAAGGTATTCAGGTGCCACTGACTGGTGAAATTCATAATGCCCTGGCTCCTTACGGAACATCTGGTGCGCAGCATGGTACTTCTGGTAACAGTTCTGAAAAGCTTCGTTCGATTTGTAAAGATACCAAAACAACAAAAGCAAATGTTGCAACCGCTTTACAGATGGTAGGCTGGGGGCTTGAAGTGAATGACGATGGCAATGCTATTCAGGATGCTGACGGACGATTTGTAAAAGTAAAAGGTGAAGGCTTAAGTGAAGAGGCATGGCAGCAGGTAGTCGCCTTTGCCGATGAAAAAGGCTGGAAGGCTGGAGATTATAAGTGGCTGAATTTACCAATGGAGACAAAACTTCTTGGTCAGCCAGCGGATATTCGTGAACGGATGTGTAAACGGGTTGAAGATTTTTCCTATAATATGCTTGTTAATGTGTTTAATGCCGAAAATTCAGCAGATCTTGCGAAAGAGGCAATTCTTACAGCAGGATCCTACGATATGGGTGCAAAAGCAGATCGCATTGAAGATCCGGCCGACTGGACCGAAGAGAAAATAATTGAGCGTGCCAAAGAGCTCGACACAGATAGAGGACCTGAAGGGGATTTTGATGACTGAGAGTACAAAGATGAAAAAGATACTGGTTACCGGGACTGCCGGTTTTATCGGATCATTTCTTGCCAAAAAACTGCGGGAAGCCGGCTGTGATGTTACCGGGATTGATACCATCACCGACTATTATGATGTAAGTCTGAAACGTGATCGCTTGAAAACGATTGCGGAAGGTGAAAATTTCAGGAATCTTGAAATTGATATTGCTGATCGGGCATCCATGGAAAAACTGTTTACCGAGAATAGTTTTGATGCTGTGGTAAATCTCGCAGCCCAGCCTGGTGTGCGATATTCACTGATTAATCCTGCTTCTTATGTTGATACAAATCTGGTTGGTTTTGGTAATCTTCTTGAAGGTTGCAGGCATTCCCATGTGAAACATTTTGTGTATGCATCGTCCAGTTCGGTTTATGGAGCAAATACCAAACAACCTTTTTCTGAGCATGATAATGTAAATCATCCTGTTTCTTTGTATGCGGCATCGAAAAAAGCCAATGAATTGATGGCACATTCTTATAGTCACCTTTATGGATTACCCTGTACCGGTTTACGGTTTTTTACCGTGTATGGCCCGTGGGGACGACCCGATATGGCTCCCATGCTCTTTGCTAAAGCAATCCTCGCTGGTGAACCAATCAATGTTTTTAACAACGGTAATATGGAGCGTGATTTCACCTTTGTTGATGATATTGTGGAAGGGGTTGCCCGTGTTATCCAAAAACCCGCTGAGCCTGATTTTAGCTGGGACAGTGAAAATCCTGATACTGCAACATCATATTGTCCGTATAGGGTTTATAATATTGGTAATAATAAGAAAGAACGGCTTCTCTATTTTATCCAGCTTCTGGAGGAAAATCTTGGGAAAATGGCGGATAAGAACTTTATGCCCATGCAGCCAGGTGATGTACAGGCTACCTATGCCAATGTAGACGATCTGATTCGGGATTTTGATTATAAACCAGACACCCCCTTAGACGTGGGAGTAAAGAAGTTTGTAGACTGGTATTTGAGTTA
>JAOZLM010000192.1 GCA_029934815.1 Desulfocapsa sp.
TCAGCCAATCACCCACAATGCCAGATTTTCCACATGCTTGATAGTTCTGTCCGAAACTCCGCCAAATAATCCCTTAGCCATACCAGCACTTCGCCGACCCATAACAATGGTGTCACAGTTCTGTTTCCTGGCTTCACTGATAATGCCATGGGCTTCTTCAAGATCAGTTTTTTCAGGAAGGAGTTCAATTTTTGCGTCAGGGATTCCTGCATCAAGAAGCATTTTCCTGGGGCCCTGAAAGAGGCAGTCTGTTCCAGAAAGGTGTTTGTCACACCACTGCTTGTCCCAATGCTCATAAAAGAGTTCAGGGTCGCAGCTTATTTTTTTCCCAAACAGTTTTGTACAGTGAAATAAACAGATACGGATATCGCTTCTGCCATTAAAGATATGTGCGAGGTGGTCCACTGCAAGAAGCGATTTAACCGTTCCATCTAATGGAACAAAAAAGTCATTATTTGTAATATTGCCATCGATAATCCATAGGGGGATAGAATGGCATCTTCGAAAGAGTTCAGCTGAGACGGATCCCATCAGCATTTCTGTAATTCCTGTAAACCCTCTTCTGCCAAGAAGCAGTGCATCCGGTAATTCTTTTGCCACATAGTGTTGAATGGTGCCTGCGACATTGTACCCTGAGACTTCAACTGTTGTGCGGATTTGTTCTTCGCTAAAACCTGCAGTAAGGAGTTTTGCTTTCGCTTTGTGCAGGTAGCGTTTTGCTTTTGTTTCCTTTTTATTCTGGCCACTTGCAGGAATAAGAGAATCCTTGGAATCAGTTATGCTGGGCATGACGGAAGCAGAGGCAGTAATCCATGATACAAGGCGAATATGAAAATCGGCATCTTCTGTAAACAGATCTATTATGTAGGACAGCGTATGATCCGAATACATGGAACCATCAATAGCTACAACTATTTCTTTGTTCATTAGTCACTCTCCATTGGCAGGTTTCTTAGGAGCAGGTTTTGCCACCCGCTTTTTAATAACTTTTTTGGCAGGAGGAGCTCCTGCGTTAGTTTTTGTTTTACGTACGGTTTTTTTACGTGGTGGAGCAGCTTTCCAGCTATTGCCGCTGCTGAAACAATCCCATCCCCAGCGCAGCCAGCGAAGCAGTGCCATGGCAAGCCACAATGCCCAAAGCAGCATCGCAATACGGTATGCAAGAAGGGGAACGGTAATAATCCAGGCTCTGGGAAGTTCCGTTCCTATCCTATCCTGATACCAGTGAAGGCTATGGCCGGAAGACCCATTACCGCCAATCTGCATATCCGGGTGTCCAAGTAGTCCCTGTTGTATTGCAAAAAAGAGTGTGCCTAATGCAAGCAGGGTAAGAACAACAAGAAGTACCTGTAGCAAATTAAAGACGACCAATTGTTTGATTTCCATGCCTCGTTTTTTACGAAGCCCTAAGAGCAGCAGCCAGGCCACCACAATAGCTGCCATTGCGGCAGAGATCTGACTGAGTCCAAGACTCAATAAGAGCCATTGCAGGGTTGAAAGTGGTGTGAGTGTTATTCTGCCAAGAAACAGAGCAACAAGGATAAATACCAGTAACTCACCCCAGAATAAAACAGCAGGCCCTACCCGAGGCCCTCCGGTAAACAGTATCCACCGTGAAGCTGGAACCTGCATTTCAAGTGAATGATTTACACTGTTGACTCCCAGATCAATTGTTTCTGTAATCATCTTGTAACTAATATCACCACTACTGCGCCACCCTATTTCCACATGTTGTTCGCCTGGGTTCAGAGGCAGGATAAGGCGGTTATTTTCAAGCTGCAGTGGGATTTCCTTATGATTTATTAAGGTTTTTTGCAGTTCAATTCCGGGTGGCAGGGTGATGCTGTGTTGCATTCCCCTGCTTGCTGTCAGTGAAAATGTGAGCTTTGTTTCTGTCGCCCGACGCCCGGGCTTTACCTGTAGTGTACTTCTGTTAATGGTCATTGTGGGACCAGGCACACCTTCTGGTTTAATAACCAGAAGCTTCAGCGTTTCACCAGGATAAGGATGGAACTCAGGGAAACGTTTTCCGGAAGGATTAGTCTGATTGATTTCAGGTATTCCCTTTGTCTCCACATGCCAGACCGGGCTGATATCCAGCAACCACACTTCCTTCCAGGAAGATGTCTCAGCAGCAGTAAAGAGCAGACTATCAACAGGTTCCATGGAAGAGTGGTATACAAGAGACTGCTGGCCGGGCATCATATTGATACGCACATGTTTATCTGCGATATGAAACCCATCGCTGGTCACATGCTCGCCGGGAAGCAGAGGGATATCGAGTGCGACAACAGAATCAGGACTTTTACGAATAATTCTTGTGCTCACAGTCCATTTTAAATTTACGTGCAGCGTTCGTTCTACCTGCACAAATTGTGGAATATCAATTGTGTTGCTCTGTTTTTTTTCTTCTGCTTTAGTTTCTGTCTCATTTTTCAGGCGAGTGAGGCTTACCTGCTTTGACAGACGGCCATCAGCACGCATTCCATTGATAGACCAACCCTGAAGGCTTGCCTGTGCATTTACAGGAAGCAGTGGGAAGTAGAACGATATTTTATTGCTTCCGCTGATATCTTTTTTAAGGCTTATGCTATGACTGCCCTGGTTGACACGGATTGTTGTAAAACCTTTTTTATTAATCGTTAATACAGTTGTTTCTTCCTGATCAAGGGTGATGGTATCAAAGAAACGGTTTGTTCCAGGCAGAGGAATACCGGCACGTACCAGAGCATCCACTTGCAGTGTTACAGTTAACTGATCGTTGTCGATTGTGATATTGGAAGTATTAATACTAACGCAATCAGTCCCGCATTCCGGCGGAGCCAAGAGTCTGTTTTGCAGTTCCTCTAATATCGCCTGTGAGGGGATCTCCGCCTGAATATTCTGGGGAGAAAAAAACATGGTGGTCAATAACAAGAAGGTGACCATAGCAACACTTGCGGCGGCCTTACTTTGCTTTTGCATCTTTTTGTTACTGCTGAGACATTTACGTAAAAAGCCAATAATTAAAAGTGCGAGTAGCAATACACGAACAAAAGCCAGGATCGTCCCCACAAAGGGAGAGAGTAACAGGAAGGAAATCTTCTGGTCAGGATTCACAGGGCCATTCCAGCGAAGTGCGATACGTGTCCAGGTCCAGTCGGGTAAGCCCGGTCCTGTCTGAATCATTTCCTGGGGATCAATCTCAATTTTTCGGGGGACAACAATGGGTGCTGCCGAACTCCCTGCAGCCTGATAATTTGCAATTTTACTTTTAACCATTTTTCTGGATAGAGGAACAGCTTGTTCAGCCATGACCGAATCCTCAAGAGCTGCTGCCATTTGTCTGTGATCCTGTTTTCCCTGGCTGATTTTACGGTAGCTGCCGTATTCGAGCTGCGGGTAGATGCCAACGCGTATTTCCTGCACCATATAGGGGATTGAACTCACGATTAAAACAGCCAGTATAACAAGGCCAATCAGTCTTGTTACCCGTTCAGCGTTTGCAGAATTAATGATTTTTTGCAGGCCAAGTGCTGCAAGCAGGGGCAACCAGATATAAGTAGGAGATCCTGTCTGATGGAAAGAGAGGGTGAGGGTGATAAGGGTTGTCAGCCCCCATACCCAGCCAAGGATCCTCCCGGTGGCAAGGGCGATGATCAATACCAGAAAAATATCAAGCAGACTCCAGTTATTTAACCATGTGGAGACTTTGTCCACACCAGTTGCCGACAAGAGCTTCCAGCCCGGTGGCAGATTGAGCTGGCCAGAGAGTTTTTGCACATCGTGGTTCCAGCCGATGGCCGGAATGGCAAGTTGTCCTGTTTGCACTGCTGTTTCAATACGGGATTCCGCTTGCAGGGTAAGATTGCCTTTGCGTACCTCAACACCTGTTTTACCGGATGGTGTTAGTTTTGTAATTAAGCGTGCTTTTCCATCAACTTCAACTTTCCCTAAATCCTGAGAGTCCAGAACATTTAAACGCCATTTTGAAGTCATGGTGCCACCAATTCTATCGAGTACTGTGAGACCGGTTCCCAGTTCGTCAAGCCAGAACTGGCGGTCAATTGTGAGGCGATTAGGGACAGGATTTGGGTTTCCCCTGTTTTTTTCAACAAACTGCATCTTGTTATCTGCTTGAATGAGATAGGCGGGCAGCCTCTTCCAGTCGTCCGGCAGGGATGTTCTGCTGGGATCAACGGCAGGAACACCTTTAATCTCAATCTGTCGCAGTTTTTGATTTGCAGCAAAAACCCAGATCTCCTGTTCAGGCCATGGTCCGCTACTTTTACCAATGCCTAATGATTCCGGCGATTTGGGGAGACTGTTTCTCAGCGTTAGCCGAATATCCCACTGGCCGGGACGCACCTGTAACTGCAAACGGTTTTGTTCGTCAAAACGGATCGGCAGAGGAGATTGTAGTGTTAAGGGAACAAACGCAGGATCGCTGGTAAATCCGAGGCTGATTTGTCTGGGCGCACCTGAAACAGTGAGTAAAATCCGTAAATGCTGGAGCAGTGGAACACCGTCTTCAATCTTACGAAAGACCTGGAGTGAAAGACTTTCTTCATCCGTTTTTGTGATCTGCTTTTTTTGTTTAAACCAGAGCCTTCCTTTTTCATCAAGCTGGATGTTACTAACAACATCACCAAACAATGTCAGACTGACAAGGCCGGTGGCAGGCGGGACAGGTAAATACTCAGGAAGTCCATTCCACTTAAATGAGCCACTTAGAGTATGTTCGCCAGGCTCAAGCCATACGGTCGGTCGAGTACCTTTTTTACTCACCAGCAGCGCTTTTCCGTTTGCCTGTACTTTTTGTGGCCAGAAAGGAATGGCACCGGGAAGCGTAACGAGGCTTTTTGTTTCAACAGTGAACTTTTGAGTGAATTCCGCTCCAAACTGGTCTACATTCAGGATGAGATTTGATGGCCATACACAAAAACGCTGTGATTTCTTATTTGCATTTAAAGTACATATTTTTTCTTCCTGCTCATAAAGAACCCAGGGAATCCACGCTTGCAGTTCTTCTGGGATTCTTGATTGTGCGGCTTGCAGGTTTGGGGCAAATGAGAGAAAGAGAAGAATAAACAGAAGAAATCTGTACAT
>JAOZLM010000193.1 GCA_029934815.1 Desulfocapsa sp.
CGGACAGGCATGAGCTGCTGCGGTATTTTAAAACCGGAGTTGGCAAAAGCACCAGGCTGCAGAGCCGGAAAATCGATATCTTCAAGTCTTGCCCCCGCTAATCCCTGTTTTTGTGCCTCCAGCGCCAGCGGTATCCGCTCTTTCTTCACACCCAGAACTTCAAGCATTGCCCGGTCAATGGCCGCAAAATTCCTCGAAAGCGCAACACAGCCAAGAGACAACGGACTCCCCTTCACCGGCCCTTTCCTGCTCATAACTGTAATTCCATCAGCAATAGCAATGACAGGGGGCAACAACTTTTGCAGATCAAGGATGATTTCAGCAAAACCGTGGTGTGTTTCACCGTTTGACATGTGCAACCAGGCCTTCCTTGCACCAACGACTATGCCAAACACATTTTTCATAGCCACGGTTACCCCCATCTGCTGATGCGCTTTAACCCTTGGCAAATTCACAAAAAAATCGCAATCAAGTGCCTCTTCTGCCACAGTAACGGAAACACCACAGTCAAGTACTTTTACCACTTTTGTTTTAAATTCAATTAGCGAAACATTCAGCCCCGAAAGAGCCTTCACAAATCCATGTTTTTTTAACACCTGCCTGGCGCTGCCAAAAGCAGGTGAATCGCTTAAACAGACAGCTGCTCCACGATCAAGAAAAATGCTGGCCACTGCTGCCACAAAGCCAGGACTGGTACAGGCAAGAGACGGGGCGGAGGCACTAATCAGATTAGGTTTTAAAAGAATCCTCTTTCCGGACAAATCAGCGGGCACGTTTAAAACATCGAGGTGCCTGTGCAATACAGGCCGTAGAAGATTCATCTCATACGAGTCAATCTGATCAAGACAAACTGGAATTTTGGGTGAATCTGTCATTTAATAACCATTTAAACAAGAAAAAGCCGGGTTCGCAAAACGAAACCGGCTTTTTCAGGAGAAAGGAGAGAAGAGATAAAGCAATACTGTTAATGCATAATATGTGCCAGGAAAAATACAAAAACATATCCAAAGCATTTTCGGGGTGATAACAATTTATTGCCGCAGGGATTGATCAAACAGGCGCAATAATGGTATAACTTTTTATACTTTTTGAATAAAAAACTGTTTCATTCTTAACAACCCTTTATCGGCTGGTACTATGTCACTCTCTCCCCTTACTATTGCACTGATCCTGATCATCACCGGACTACTTTTCAAACTCCTGTACCGTACTAAAACTCACGAGAAAACAAAACCATCACACCACGTCTCGGCAGACGACCTTATCTGGAAATCAATTACCCGGTTAACCAACCCGGATGTGATCCATACCAACTGGCACGTTAGGTTTGATCAGATACAAACTGATTTTTGCAGTGCGCTGGAAGCTGATGAACTTTTTTTGCTGGATAACAGTCCTGACGTAGATTCTCCTCTTCCTCTCGAGGATGTGGATCCGTATGCCCACGACTGGATTCTCTCTGTTCCCGAATGGATGAGCCTACTGGAACGAGGTGAAAACATGCACGACATTTCAGAGAATCTGGATATCGAGGAACAAGCCATTCTCGAACAAGAGGGTATCCATACCCTCCTGCTCATCCCTCTTATCGTCGGTGGTAAGCTCATAGCTATCATAGGTGTTTGCAAATACAAGGACTCAAAGCTGTTTAACAAGCAGCAAATGAACAGTTTACGTTTTATGGCCAACATTCTGACAATGGCAATTTCCAATCAGCATGATCGCTCGGAACGAGATCGTCTGGTAACCGTTGTTGAGCAATCCTCAGACTGCATTATCATCACCAGTAGCAACGGTACAATCCTTTACGCCAATGGTGCCTGTAAAGAAGTAACAGGTTTTCTCCCAACGGAAATAACAGGACAATCGATTAAAACGCTCTACCCACCGCAGGTAAGGAAAAAATTATGGAAACGCATAAAAACTGATCTCAAAAAAGGGAATGAGTGGAGCGGTCAATTCGCTAATAACCGGAAAGATGGCACCCTGTATAAAGAGGAAATGCAACTCTCGCCTGTTTATACTCAGGATGGGAACGTCGCTAATCAGGTTATTGTGAAACGTGACATTACCGAGGAAAAACGTCTGGAATCCATAGCAGAAGCTGCAAATCTCATGGAGAATATTGGTTTTATCTTCTCCAGTATCAGACATGAACTCGGCAACCCCATTAACTCCATCAAAGTTTCGCTTTCCGTTCTGGAAAACAACCTGGACAGTTACAACACAGAAGACATCAAACGCTTTATCACCCGTGGCCTTTTTGATATTGGACGTGTGGAATATCTTTTACGAACGCTCAAAAACTTCTCCGTTTTTGAACGTCCTGATATCCAGAAAACAGACATGAATGCCTTGCTCCAGAAGCTGGTTCAACTGACAGAAAAAGATTTGGCTGCACAATATATAATGCTGGCCATAACTCCTATGACAGAACCACTTACAGGATATCTTGATCCGCGTGCATTCCTCCAGGTACTGCTCAATCTCATCACCAATGCAGTTGCAGCAATGAAAGAAACTGACAACAAGACAATAAGAATATCCCTGCGTCAGAAAAAGGCTGGACAGATCGTTTTCACTGTTGAAGATAATGGAGCAGGTATGGATGAATCCGTTGTGAGAAATCTTTTTCGACCTTTTTTTACCACCAAGGAAGAAGGAACAGGCCTGGGGCTTGTTATTGTGAAAAAAATGCTATCCAAGATGAATTGTTCCATTTCAGCCAATTCGAAAAAAGGAAAAGGCACCTGTATGGAGATCATTATTCCTTCGGCGTAACAGAAGTAAAAACGAATATCATTATCCCATTTCCTATCATATCTTTACCAATTCCAGTAGTTTTACTGGACACCACCAGTGAATTCATGGTATTTTTTCTGCGGTATTGTATTCACAATGAAATTGTATTCTTTTCATTGTTGATGGCATCGTAACAAATCGGAATTCAGGTATATGTTTTTACAAACCGACCACAAAAGTTTGCTGACCATCACCCATCAGCACATATATTGCGGAGATTTCAATGAAAAAAGTTTTAATTGTTGATGACGACAGAAGTTTTCGCCAAAGTCTCATCGACGGCTTCAAATCATACGAAGACAGGTTTTCCATTGCTACGGCAGAAGACGGCGTACAAGCTTGTGAAATTCTGGAAAAAACCACCATCGACCTTGTTCTCACAGATCTTAAAATGCCACGTATGGATGGGTTTGAACTTGTAGCCCACCTCTCTTCTAATTTTTCCGATATTCCAGTCATTGTTATGACTGCCTTTGGTACGCCGCAAATGGAAGACAATCTCCGGGAAATGGGTACCTTCCAGTATATCGAGAAACCTATTGATTTCTCCATGCTTGTTGAAAAAATCCTGAAAGGACTGGAAGGTCCGTCACAGGGGTATATCACAGGCGTTTCACTCTCCTCTTTTTTACAGTTGCTGGAACTTGATAAAAAGGACTGTACACTGACTATCAAGGCCGGCAGTAAAAGTGGGACAATGTACTTCAGAGACGGTGAGCTACTCGATGCCCGACATGAAGCCATAAGCGGCAGTGAGGCTGCATACGAGATTGTCAGCTGGAAAAATGTCGAGATATCTATTGATAATGGATGCAGTGCAACAAGCAAACAAATACAAGAATCTTTAGGATTTATCCTCCTTGAGGGAAGCAGAAGAAAAGATGAAAATGATGCGGCATCCGAACTCAGTGCTCCGCCGGCATCACAATCTTTTGGCTCACTGGACTCCCTCAATATGGAAGACCTTGATCTTGACCTGAACGCAGAAGCAAAGCTTAAACAAACAGCGCCACAACACAATCCGCCGCCACAATCTGCGGAAGTTGCCAACAACCCGGTTCTGGCACAATTTATCACCATGCTCAGCTCTTTTCCTGATATACACGGGGCTACCATCAGTTCAAAAAATGGAACGGTATTGCATCAAAGTGGTAAAAACAACGCTAACGTAGCTAATTTCATTACTTATGTTGCTGTTGCAGCGGAACAGATTGGAATTGCAATTGGCTCTTCAGGCAGACAATATTCTATCTTTACCATTGCCGATGGATCAAAGCTTATCGTCCTTTGCGGTAACGATGTTGTAGTAGGACTTCGAGTCGGGAACTCTGTTGTTCCTGCCTCAATAGCGGATGGTTTACGACCGGTACTGAGCAGAATCACATTGAGTTCATAAGCACCACCAAAAGACATTACAGAAAGGTATTGAAAGAGAAGATTTTACTCTTATTTTAAATCTACAAACAGGAATACTTACAATGGATTCATTGTTGCAGGAAATAAATATGCTTCCGGGAGTGCTTGGTTGTTTTGTTTACAATAGTAAACAGCAGATTGCCGGAAAGAAAATGCCTCCCATATTTAAGGACAATACCATACAAAACATTGGTAATTTACTGACCCGCACTGTCCAGATGGGTAGCATGGCTGAACTCAATTTCAAAGATATTGAGCTGAAATACAATGAATCCACAATTGTAGTCAGTCTTTTGACGGATGGTGCATTACTGGTTATTATCTGCGAGCCCACCACTAACAAATCACTCGTCAGCATGACCACCGGGATGTTATCTAAAGACATTGAAGCCGCTCTTTTGGGTGCTCCCCAGATGACTCAGATACCGCCGGTTCAAGCAGCTCCCCCTGCCCAAAAAACAGTACAAAAACAAGCTCAGACACCTCAGCCGGCAGAGGCAGAGATAGGAGCCGAACTGGCACCTGTTCTTGAACAGATTAAAGATGCACTGGCAATGGCAATTGGTCCCATTGCCGCTCCTGTCATGAAAGACAGTATTGATCCCTGGGCACAGCAGAATGAACCTTCCATTGCTAACATACCAGCCCTTGCAGAGCTTCTTTGTAAAGAGATCGACGACGATGAGCTGGAAAATGAATTTATGACTGAGTTAAAATCGATTAACAGCTAGCGCATGGTAACTTCGTAGAAAAGCTAATTTCAAATAGAGAGCTTTTACCCAAAAAAAGGGTGAAAACAAGAAATGGGATGATACTTAGAATAAGTACCATCCCATTTTTTTAT
>JAOZLM010000194.1 GCA_029934815.1 Desulfocapsa sp.
CGGATCATCAAAACATTCGATGAGTACGTCCACTTCATTAAATAAATCAGGTAGGTCAGGCTCTGAGAGTTGTTTCTCGATGAGTTCAAGACTGACTGACGGGTTCATGCGCAGCAGATTGTCGCGTAGAGCTTTCGTTTTTGGCATCCCGATCTGATCAACAAAATAGTGCTGTCGGTTCAGGTTGCTTGGCTCCACCACATCATAATCGGATAGGAGCATCTTGCCAATACCGATTTTAGCCATGGCACCAGCCACTGCCGAGCCTAAACCGCCAAGACCGAGGATAGCGACTGTGGATGCTTTTATTTTTTTATGGATTCCGGGTGTGTGCCGTGCGCTGAGCAGAAAATCAAATTCTTCTGCAGTTGGTTGTTTTCCTTTACAGATTAATGAGATGGTATCACCATCCTGGACGCTGGTATCAGCGGATACGGGAAATCCGTTCAGAATAAAAAGATCAGCTTCCGGTTTGTATTTTGCTGCGAGTGCGGCAATAGTCTGTGCATTCTGATAGTGACAACTGTGTTCATTAACACTCAACATGTCCGGCTATGGGGAGCTGTTTGGGTATCGTCTGGAATGTCACAGTTTTCAAGGCAGCTATAAGGAGCAATCACACAGTTATTCCCCACACGGACGTTTTTAAGAATTGCACCAGCCTGTATTTGTGTATTTGAACCAACAGTAGAAGCTCTACTAATTTCAACACCAGAATGCAGGGTGACATCCTGAGAAACAGAAGAATCGGGAGCAACCTGAGTGGTGAGTGGATTGATCATACTGACACCATTATCCATCAGCTCCCTGTTTCTACGAAGCTGAAGTTGCTGGTGTGCCTGGGAAAGTTCAAAGCGAGCATTAACTCCAAGGACATCAGCAGGTTCAGGATTAACAAATTTTTGCACACGGTGACTTTCTTTTACCGCCTGCGTGACAATGTCAGTCAGGTATACTTCGCCCTGGCTGTTATCTGTCCCGATGTTTTTCAAATGCTTAAAAAGAAATTCTGTTTTAATACAGTATATTCCTGCATTTATTTCCTGAATTGCTTTTTGTTCACTGCTGGCATCTTTTTCTTCAACAATGGCCTGAACATCCCCTGAGCTATTACAGATAATACGGCCATAGTGGGTTGGATTATCAAGGATGGTGGTCATCACTGTTAAGGTTGAATTCTGCTTATTATGATTGTCGAGCATGGCCTGTAAGGTTTCGCTACGGATTAGAGGTGTATCGCCGCAAAGAATCATCACCGAGCCTTCCATCGTATCTATGGCGGATTCTGCGCAAAGAACAGCATGACCGGTACCTAATTGTTCTTCCTGAATAGCCAGTTCAACAGGGAACTCATTAAGACTATCCTGAACTGCTTTACGCTGGTGCCCAACGATAACAATGGATTTTGTTGGTTGTAAGGGAGCAACGGCGTGTAAAACATGATGCACCATGGGCGCAAAAAAGACTTTATGTAATACTTTGGCCTTGCCAGATTTCATTCTGGTACCTTTGCCGGCAGCCAGAATAACAATATAAAGTGGTGATTCAACGAACATTACAGTTCCATAAGATAGAAGATGAAATTATGATGAGGAACGAAAAATTTAGCCTTAAATTAAGCTTCTGTCAAATCACTTCTCTGCCAGAAGGAAATAAAAGTAACCGGGAGTTTTGCTTTCAAAGGTCATCGGCTGTTTTGTATGTGGATGAGAGATTGTAAGACTTGCCGCATGCAGGGTAAGGCGTTTGATTCCCTTCTGCTTTTCACCGTATTTCTTGTCACCTGCTACGGGATGCCCCATCTCTGCAAAGTGAACCCGAATCTGGTTTTTTCTTCCAGTGAGTAAATCAATCTCAAGGAGACTATATTGTTTTGATTGTTTCAAAACTTTATACCCTGTTTGGGCAAATTGTCCTTTTTCGGGATTTTTTACAGAGTACATTTTGTGAATGGAGTTTTCTGCAAGATAGGAACTGATGGTATCTTCCTGTTTTTCAAGTTTCCCAACAATAACGGCAGAATATTTTTTGCTGAATTGCTGCCAGTTATCTTGCAAATATCGCTTAGCAGCTTCTGTTTTGGCAAAGACAAGTAAACCGGAGGTATCCTTGTCGAGCCGGTGCACAATAAAGATCCTGTTCCTGGATTTGGGGTTTCCACGGCGTACGTAATCAGTCAGACGGAAGTAAGCCGTTTTTGATTTTTCGTTGTCGGAAGCAACTGTTAAAAGACCATGGATTTTGTCCACCACCAGAATATCCTGATCCTCATAGAGAACAGTAACTCCTTTGGGCTGAAATCTTTTGGGAGGTGCTTTAAATTTTTTCGGGCTTTTCATGGAAATTACCTGCGTCCTGTGTTTCCTTTTCCTGATCGAGGATTGTGTCCCTTGCCCTTGGCACCTGAACGTTGCCCCTGGCGGGAATCCTTTTTAGGTTTCTTTGGCTTTTTTGCACGACTGGGTCGTTTATCAAGCCGTGTTACCGGAACATCATGTACAGGAGAAAAACCATCAATAACTTTACGGTCAAGGATTCTATTTAATAAGTATTCGATATCAGAAAGTTGTTTGAACTCATCAGCACTGACCAGAGAAATTGCTTCACCTTTTAAACCGGCTCTTCCGGTACGGCCAATACGGTGAATATAATCCTCAGGGACATTGGGCAGGTCAAAGTTGATCACCTGTGGCAGTTGGTCAATGTCAATACCACGGGCAGCAATATCCGTTGCAACCAGAATTCGGATTTCGTCTTCCTTAAAGGCTTTTAATGCCTTAGTTCTTGCGTTTTGGCTCTTATTGCCATGAATGGCAGCGGCTGAAATTTTCTTTTTTTCAAGATAGCGGGTAAGACGATTGGCTCCATGTTTAGTTCTGCTGAAAACAAGAACTTTCTTCCAGTCATTCTCCTGAATCAATCTGACCAGCAGGGCAGATTTCTGTTTTTTATCAACCGGACAGATCCACTGGGTAACAGATTTAACAGTCGTATTACGAGGTGTTACGGAAATCTCAACAGGATTCTGGACAAGTTTTTTAGCAAGAGTCCTGATTTCCTGTGAAAAGGTGGCAGAAAACATCAGTGTCTGACGTTTGGGTGGTAAAAATGCAAGGATTTTGCGAATATCATGGATAAATCCCATATCAAGCATTCGATCAGCTTCATCAAGTACCAACACTTCCAACTGATTGAATCGAACTGCTTTCTGATTATGAAGATCAATAAGCCTGCCCGGAGTAGCCACAAGAATATCAACACCTTTTCGTAACTTCATCATCTGCGGATTAATCTTTACGCCACCAAAAACAACTGTGGAACTGAGAGGGAGATGTTTGCCATAGTCGACAATATTATCCTGAATCTGAGCAGCCAGTTCACGAGTGGGGGTGAGAATGAGCACTCTGGCCTGATTAGCCTTGGCACGATCTCCTTTTGTGAGGCCTTCAAGAATCGGCAGGACAAAACCTGCTGTTTTACCGGTCCCGGTCTGGGCGGCTGCCATGACATCCTTCCCCTCAAGTACCGCAGGAATTCCCTGTGCCTGAATGGGGGTAGGGGTTTTGTAACCTTTTTCTTCAATGGCCTGTAAGAGTTTGTCAGAAAGACCAAGGGAGTTAAACTGTATATCTGTTTCCATAAGGGGTATTTTCATCCACCAGCGCGTTTTACTTTGTAGCCGAGAGCGGCCAATTCTTTTTCAAGACTATCACGTTGATCGCCCTGAATTTCTACGATGCCGTTCTTAACAGCTCCACCGCAACCACATTTTTGTTTAAGCAATTTTGCGAGGTTTTTAAGCTCTTTACCGGCAAGTGGTATGCCGGTGATCAGTGTGACGCCTTTGCCTTTTCGTCCTTTGGTTTGACGCATCAGGCGAACAATTCCATCCTGAGGGACGGCTGTTTGCTGTTTATTTGTAGCATCTGATCGCACTCTTCCAGATTCTGTTGAATAAACGAGTTTTGAATTTTTCATTTTATACAAAAACTTTCCACGGCTTTAATCGCGTCTGCAGCAGAGCTTGTTATTCCACCAGTGTAGCCTGATCCTTCGCCAATTGGATAGAGATTCTTTGTGTTTATTGATTCAAAGTTTTCAGTTCTACTGATACGTACAGGAGAGGATGTACGGGTTTCAGCAGCCAGCAGCATAGCATGTTCAGAAACAAAGAGAGGAACTTCTGCTTTCCATTTTTGAAAAGCAACGTGTAATTCCCGGGTAATAAATTCAGGAAATATCGTATGCATATCCGCGCCTGTAACAGACATCTGATAGGATGTTTCATGTAAACTGTTTTGGGACTTCTCACCCAAAAAGTGCATGAGATTTTGAGCAGGCGCACTCCATTTATTTCCACCTGCTGTAAATGCTTTTTTCTCAATTTCCTGTTGAAACAAGATTCCTGCCAACGGGTCATCTGAATTATAATCACTGCAATGGCAACTGACAACCAGTGCACCGTTAGAATAGGGGAGTGCTCTGTCAGAGTAGCTCATACCATTGAGAACAAGCCGGTCAGGTTCTGAAGAGGCATTGACTATTTCACCTCCAGGGCACATGCAGAAGGTATAAACACCTCGCTTTATCTGACGGTTTGTATGGTTAATGGAATATGTCGCAGCACCAAGCCCGGGGAATCCACAATATTTATCTCCGTAGCGCATACGATCAATTATTTCGACGGGATGTTCAATGCGTACGCCCACAGATATTCTACGCTGTTCAAGGGCAACACCTTTTTGTTTGAGCAGGCGAAATGTATCCCTTGCCGAATGGCCCAGGGCTAAAAAAACGGAAGAGGATAAATATTCATCTTCTTCATTTATGATAATACCTGAAACTGAACCATTCGAACGTAAAATATCAGTCATCTTTGAGCTATAGTGAATCTCACCACCATGCTCAATAATGTATGTACGGATATTTTTGACAATTTCGCACAATACATCCGTCCCAAGATGAGGCTTACTAATATATTCTATTTCCTTGGGAGCGCCAAATTTTACGAATGTTTTCAGTACACGGTTAACAGTACTTGTGTTCTTGTT
>JAOZLM010000195.1 GCA_029934815.1 Desulfocapsa sp.
AATCTGTTTCTCAGCATTTTTTATTGTAGGGTCAACCACGAAACAGCATTACTCAATTATAAAATAGGTAAATATACCCATTTTATAATTGTGATAATGATGATATTCTTAAAGCATATACTCCCCAAATTCGTCAGGTGATAGATTATGCTTACTCTCTACTCTAAGTACTTCTGGCTTTCTTGTGTTCCCTCTTGTTTAAAAAACAGGCTCTATACTTCTTTTTTCATTTTCTTTGTTACTTCAGGTTTGGCGTGTAACAGTTTAGCTAAGAGCAATGCTCCTGATCTTACAGACCTCTCTCTTAAGGAATTGATGAATCTCGAGGTTGTTACTGCCAACAGAACCCCTCAGTCGTTAGCTCAGACAGCCGCAGCCGTCTTTGTGATAAGCAATGAAGATATCAAACAGTCTGGAGTAACCACCATTGCAGATGCACTGCGCATGGCTCCAGGTGTTCAAGTTGCCAAGAGCAGTTCTCATACCTGGGCTGTCAGTATCCGTGGTTTCAATGATCGTTTCAGTAACAAGTTGCTGGTATTGATGGATGGACGGACAATCTACAACCCCCTTCATTCCGGTGTTACCTGGGAAGTGCAGGACATGATGCTGGAGGATATTGATAGAATCGAGGTTGTCAGAGGGCCGGGGGCTGCCATGTGGGGAGCCAATGCCGTCAACGGAGTAATTAATATTATCACCAAGGAAAGTATAAACACCCAGGGGATTCTCCTGACTGCAGCTGGTGGTACCTATGAACGATTCCAGGGTCAGGCACGGTTCGGTGGAAAAGCATCGGAGGCAACAACGTATCGTCTGTATGGGAAAAACCTGGATAGGGCAAAAGGTGACGAGGCAATCTTTCTAACTGGTGATGACAGCTGGGAAATGAAACAAGGGGGGGGGCGTATTGATCACTCCTTTTCAGCAAAGAGCCAATTAACCCTGCAAGGAGATATCTATAAGGCGAAACTGAATAATGTTAATCTGTTAGTTGCTCTTCCGCTACCAGTCCCTGTTCCAACACAAAGTGTCTGGGATATGAAGGGTTATCATATACTAGGTCAATGGAATTATAGTATCGCAAAAAACAACAGCTTACAGGCTCAGTTCTATTACGATACCACGGCATTCAACTCACTTCTTGCTGGTGAAGATCGAAACACTTTCGATTTTGATTTTCAGCATGTTTTCCCCATAGGTGGTAGGCAGAGTTTGACCTGGGGGACTGCTTACCGCTGTTCAATGGATGATATCGAAGGTTCTATACAGATCGACACCCTAAACGAATCTTCCCGTCATGACGAACTCTACAGCGCTTTTGTTCAGGATGAAATATCGTTCTTTAACTCAAAGTTAAAACTCATAGTCGGTTCAAAATTTGAGCATAATGATTACACGGGCTATGAGATTCAACCAAGTATAAGGGGAATTTGGCTGCCTGCAAATGATCACTCTTTATGGGGGGCTGTTTCCAGGGCCGTCCGCACGCCATCTCGTTATGAATATGATGGCGTTGTACGCGCTCCTCTGGGACGAGATCCTGCAACCGGAGCAATGAACGCCAGAATCTGGCAGAGTAGCACTGATTTTGATTCAGAGGTCCTTATCGCCTATGAGACTGGCTACAGGCAGCTCGTGAGCGAACAGTTTTCTTTTGACCTGGCTTTGTTTTATAACGATTATGACGAACTCAGTACCTCGGAACTGATCGGTTCAGCACCCGTTGCCACTCCCTTTGGCGATGTTATGATTCAGAACTATATAAAAGATAATAAATTGAGTGGCTATACCTGGGGTGGAGAACTGGTTATGAACTATCGGCCACTGGATTGGTGGCAACTGCAAGGGGTTTATTCCTATCTGCAGATGCAGTTGGTAAATGATAGTGACAGTAATGACAATAACGCTGAAGATCTGGAAAATAGTTCTCCCGGTTCCCAGTTTTCCCTTCGTTCGAATATGCAATTCCCTCATAATGTCAGTTTGAATCTCTGGTTACGTTATGTTGGTGCGCTGAGCAGTGAACAGACAGAGGCCTATTGGGATGGGGATATTCGTGTTGCCTGGAAACCTGTTGAGCAGTTAGAACTGGCACTTGTGGGGCAGAACCTGCTTCATGAATCCCACAAAGAAATGGAACAACTATCCTATCTCAGTCTTTCCACCGAGGTGGATCGCTCCGTCTATTTGAAATTGAGTTGGAGCTATTAAGGTATATGAATTTCTACCACTCTGATATGATGTCACGCTGCAATAAGGTTTTTCTGTTTTTTGTCTGCGTATGCCTCCAGTTGATTTTCTGTCAGAACTGTTATGGAGATAACAGGGAAGAGAGCATCAAGGTGGCCTACCTCTACAATTTTGCCAAATTCAGCTATTGGAAGGACTTTCCTGAAGATGCGCCACTTCATATACAAATAGTGGGGACACATCCTTTTGGTGAATCAGTAAGAGTAATAGCATCAAAAAAAGTTGCCGGGCACGCCATTGAAATATTGGTCTTGCCGCAAGTCAACCCTGAACGAACTTTGCATATTCTCTTTATTTCCACGTCTCATGCTGCAAAGCTTCCCTCTGTCCTGGCAGCAGTTGCCGGCAAAGAGGTTCTTACCATTAGTGATATAGTTGGCTTTGCCGACAAGGGAGGAATGATAGAATTGGTGGAGAAAGAAAATAATATTCAGTTTCGTATAAATCTTGATGCCGCAAAGAAAGCCGGAGTTGAGCTTAGCTCTCAAATGCTGCGACTTGCAAATTCAGTGATAAACAATTCCAAGTGATTTTTATGCGCTCCTTTCGTAATCTTAGCCTGAGAAAAAAACTGATAACAATAAGCATGCTGACAGCTGTTATTGTCTTGCTTCTTACTGTTTTGTCCCTGTTGATCGTTGAAACAATCAAGAGTAAAAATCTTGCCATCGATAAGCTGTCAAGTATTGGCCATATTGCTTGCCTGCACAGTGGTGCGGCACTTACTTTTAACGATACTAAGACTGCCGATGCTACTCTTGCTGCCATTGCTACTGAGCCGAGCATCCTCTATGCCAGCCTTTATGACGAACAGGAAAGGGTTTTTGCCTCCTATAAAAGAGCATCATCTTCAGCTGGTTTTGTTCCCCGTAAAATTGAAGAGAGAATGCACTTGCTGCAGAAGATGCCAGACAAAGAAAAGGTACTTTTTCAAAAAGACGGTTTTCACCTGCTGCTGCCTGTTGTTGTTTCACAGGAAATTGTTGGCTCGCTCTATATTCATGCCGGCCTGAGTTTATTCTATGATCGTTTGTATACCTACCTGATACTCATAGTAACTATCTCATTTTTAGCCCTTTTAATCGCCTATTTGCTTTCAGCACAGTTACAGAAAACCATTTCTACTCCCATTCAAAAACTGGCCGATACCATGGTGGAGGTATCTAAGAATAAACAATACAGTGTTCAGCTAAAATACAAAGGCAGTAACGAGATAAGTCTTCTTTACCAGAGCTTTAATAATATGCTGCAAGAAATAGACGAACGTGATCGAGACCTCTTGCTCACTCAGTATTCTATGGATCACGCCAGTGATGGTATCTGCTGGATAGATGAGCAGGGAAAGATCACCAATGCCAGTCTCGGTGCCTGTAAATTGCTCAAAAGCACTAAAGAACAGGTGCTGCAGTTAACAATTTTTCAAGTGTGGGAACAACTCAGCCAGAAAAAATGGATAAAGTTTTGGCAAGAAATAGATGCGTCACAGGGAGTTCATTTTGCCATTGATCTACTTACCAAAGAGGGTGATAACATACCTGTAGAGGGATCCTGCCATGCCGTACATCTCCAGCAAAAACTTTGTTGTATGCTTTTTCGTGATGTGAGCGAGAAGAAAACAATGGAACTTCAGCTTGAGCGTTCTCAAAAGTTAGAGGCTATGGGGATTCTGGTTGGTGGGGTGGCTCATGATTTGAATAATATCCTCAGCGCACTCACTTCCTATCCTGAACTATTGCTTCTTGATTTACCGGAAGATTCGAAGCTTCGTGTCCCTTTGCAGACAATTGAAACATCAGGACTGAAGGCTGCTGCAATTGTAGAAGATATGCTGACCCTCACCAGGCGAAACAAGATGGTCATGAAAGTTATTGATCTTAATCATAGTATCCTTGAATATCTGCAATCACCTGAATATGAGAAGTTGTTGGAGTATCATTCCAATATCGTGCTTGAGACTGATCTTACTGAGGAGGTAGATTTAATTACTGCCTCACCGGTACATATGGCAAAATGCATTATGAACCTGATTTCAAATGGGGTGGAGGCAATGGTGACCGGGGGGAAGCTGGTAATCCGGACAGAAAATATTTTTCTGGAAAACGAACTTCCCGGCTATGGTTCCATAGAAAAAGGGAACTATGTCTTGTTCCAGGTAACAGATTCCGGTGTTGGTATTTCAGAAGAAGATTTGTTGCAGATCTATGATCCGTTTTATACCAAGAAAAAAATGGGAAGAAGCGGAACCGGACTGGGGATGACTATTGTCTGGAACAGTGTTACTGACCATGGTGGCTATATCACTGTTGAGACTGAGGAGGGCTCAGGAACAAGTTTTTCCCTCTATTTTCCTGCGGTTAGTTCAGGAGAAACATGCCAGGAAACGGTAATTACCCTCGATGATTGTATAGGAAATGAATCTGTTCTGGTAATTGATGATGTTGTCGAACTGCGTACCATGGCCTCAGATATGTTGACCAAATTAGGATATTCGGTTTTTACAGCAGCCAGTGGCCTGGAGGCAGTGGAATTTCTTCTGGAAAAAAAGGTGGATATACTTGTGCTTGATATGATTATGCCGCCGGGAATGGATGGTCTGGATACTTATCGGAAAATCATTGAGACCCACCCTGGTCAAAAAGTTGTTATCGCCAGTGGTTTCGCTGAGACTGAACGCGTCAAGGAATTGCAGAGGCTGGGGAAAGGACTTTTTATTAAAAAACCTTACAACCTGAAAGGGCTGGGTGGGGCTATTCGTCAGGAATTGGAAAGAACTGTTTAG
>JAOZLM010000196.1 GCA_029934815.1 Desulfocapsa sp.
TTGCTGTCTTTTCAGGTTCTGCAGGGCCGAAATAAATGCGGTTCTGCCTGAGATCAACATCAATCAGTGTGACTGTTATGAGATCACCAATCTGAAAGGTTTTACCGCCATGTTTTCCTGTGAGGCGGTGATGTTTTGCGTCAAAAATATAGTGATCATCTTTGAGGCTTGTTAATGAGATACCTCCGCTTACAAAAAGATCTATTAATTCCACAAAAATGACTGAGCCGGTGACGCCAGAAATGACAGCGTTAAATGTTTCACCGGTTTTGCCATGCATAAAACGGATTTTTAGTCTGTCATTCATCTCACGCTCGGCACTCACTGCCACCCGTTCTCTTGCTGACAGAAAGGGTCCCATTTCTTTGCTTGAAACGGTGTCCTTTTTACGGGTACGAACTTTTGCATTTCGGGTCAGGAATGTTTGTAAAGTCCGGTGCACTGTAAGATCCGGATAGCGCCGGATTGGAGATGTGAAATGGGTGTAATCAGTTGCAGCCAGGCCAAAATGACCAACATTTTTTGCGTCATATTTAGCTTGCTGCATGGTACGCAGGAGCAGGTTGTTGATCACATATTCTTTTGGCGATCCTTTCACCAGCTTGATTACCTGACCAAACCAGTCCGGATCCTGACGAAGCGGAGGGAGGTCAAGGCCAAGGGATTTACCAAACTCAACAAAATCTGCAATTTTCTCCGGGGCTGGTTTTTCATGAATTCGATACAATCCGTCCAGCTTGTTTTCTGTAAAGAGTTCAGCCACTGCTTCGTTGGCGGCCAGCATAAACTCTTCAATGAGTTTATGGGCAAAATTTCTCTCTGTACGTCTAATTGCGGTGATTTTTCCCTGGTCATCCAGTTCCATAAACGGTTCCGGGATGGTAAAACCGATTGAACCGCGCTGTTCTCTGATCTTCATAAGTTCAGTCGCAAGTTCTGCCGCCCATTTCAGTGGTGTCAGAAATTCTTTGTGCGCTTTTCTGACGGTTGCATTCTTATCCTCAAGGATCTGTTTGACAGTCGTGTAGGTAAAACGTTGTTTGCTGCAGATAATTGATTTAGTAAATTCTTTGTGTTGCAGGTGACCGGAGCGGTTAAAATCAAGAATTGCCGTAAATGCGTAGCGATCTTCATTTGGTACGAGACTGCAAAGACCGTTGGATAAACGTTCCGGCAACATGGGAATAACCCGTCCCGGAAAATAAATGGATGTGCCACGCAGATAAGCTTCTTTATCGAGTGCTGTCTCCGGTTGCACATAATGGCTGACATCGGCAATGGAGACATACAGGCGAAACCCTTTTCGGGTTTTTTGCACACAAATTGCGTCGTCAAAATCTTTGGCGGTTTCACCGTCTATGGTGACGTGCTGAATTTCACGGAGATCGAGTCGTCCTTTGGTGGGCCGAATATCATCAGATATCTTTTCAACTTGTGCAATTGTCTCTTCACTGAATGTATGGGGAAGTGAATGTTTTTCAATCACCAGCCGCATCTGCACATCTACTGAATCAGGATTGCCAAGGATTTCAAGGAGTGTACCGTTTTGATGTCGAAAGTTATCAGTTTCGCCTTCAAGTTTAACAATTACAGCGTCACCTTCCTGGAGTTGTGGATCACGTTTGCCCTGGATGCGAACAGTGAATGGAAATCGTGTGTCTTCGGGGTAAACTATGGTTTGTCCTGATTGGAATGTTGCAAAACCGGCAAGGCGACTGGTGCCTCTGTTAAGAATGGTCAGTACTTCAGCCTCGGGCCGGCCATCATTTTTTACTTTAAAAATCCGTACGAGTACGGTATCGCCATGCCGTGCCGAATTCATGTTGCTGGGCGAAAGGAATGCGTCTTTTGTGTAATCTGCTCCCTGGAGTTTTGATGTTAGTTTTGTGACAAATCCAAATCCTTTTACATTCTGGTCGAGTACTCCTTCGGCTAACCGGTGTTTTGAGCCGGCGCCATAGAGATCAGTGTCCAGTTGTTTTAAAATCCGACTTTTTGTCAGTTCTGTTAACAAGTTGTGGAGCGGTTTTCTGGCAGATGAGGGAAGATCCAGTTGTTCAAGGATCTTTTTAGCCTGTATTGGCTTCTCACTGGTGTATAGCAGGCTCAGCACTTGAAATTTAAGGCTGTCATCCTGCGAACGTGTCTGTTTTACTGGTTTGTTCTGGCCACGGTGGGAACGTTGCCCCTTTTTTTTCCGTGGAAAGTGTCTTTTTTTTCTCATTATATTATTTGGTTTTCCAAGAAGCTCTAATTCTGGTAGGGTTAGAAAAAGTAATTGATATCAACTCAAGGGTTTTCTGAGCTAGTTGGTTGAAAGTGTGAACTTTCGGGTTTTTGAGTTGCTACGATGAAAGTAAAATAGTCACTATTTGATGAAAAGCAATTTGATCCTCTAAAGGCAGGCTCTTTTTTTATAATTATGCAACATATTCCCTTTGATTTAGAATTATATCGTACGCAGATGAGACAGTTGCTGGGCGACGGCCTGAAAGCACATGTTTTTTGGGATGCCCTCGATTTTGCTACAGATGCCCATGATGATCAATGGCGCAGATCCGGGGAGGCGTATATTATGCATCCCTGTTCTGTTGCCAAGATTCTTGTTGAAGAAATGGATGTTGCTGATCCTGAAATACTTTCCGCTGCTCTGCTCCATGATACGGTTGAGGATGTCGAAGAAGTTACTGTCGATTTGGTGGGTGAAAAATTCGGGTCTTATGTTGCTGCAATTGTAGAGGGGTGCACCAAAGTCACACGGGACTCCAGTGATAAGCAGAGTCTGTCTAAAGAAGTTCATCGAAAACTTTTTTCCGGTGCAGCTCTTCGTCCTGAGGTGATGCTGGTTAAACTTGCCGATCGTTTGCATAATTTGCGTACGTTAAAGTCTATGCCATCAGCTAAACGGCAGAAGATTTCTGCAGAAACCCTTGATATTTACGCCCCTCTCGCTACGGTTTTGGGGCTTTTTAGTTTGAAGAGAGAAATGTATGACCTGGCTCTTATTTTTAAATTCCCCAAACAGGGCGCAAAATTAAAAAGTCAGATACGAAAATTGAAACAAGCTCCGGAAGCGACAGAAATAGTCCAGGCACTAACTGCAAATACCAAAAAGGTGTGGTTGAATGCTGAAGTTTCCATTCGAACCAAAGGATTGTGGGCATATTATGACTCTTCCAACCGCGTTTTACGAAAAGAGATCGATAATCCTCTTGAAATTCTTATTTTGAGTGATGATGTCCAGTCCTGTTATGCAGTTCTTGGTATCCTTAATCAGACTTTTGCGCCAATTCCACGTACCATCCGTGACTTTATTGCCAATCCCAAACCAACCGGCTATCAGGGGTTGCATGCCCGTGCAAATATAAAGGGTGTAAAATATCTGTTTAAGATTCGTACCAAAGAAATGGCTCGCCGTGCCCAGCGCGGTTTGTTTAAAGACTGGACGTCCAGAAGCAGTGTGCAGCATGTCTTTATTAAGGAAATTCAAGAGCTGTTTGATGTTATTGGCTCGGAAGAATCCGGGTCTTACCGTGATATCATTGCTGTCAGCGGGAAAAAAGAAATCTACACGTATACTCCCGGTGGTGATCTGTTTTGTTTGCCTGCTAACTCCATCATTCTTGATTTTGCCTTCCGGGTACATACTGACATTGGGCATAGTTGCACCGGAGCAATGATTGGCAGCAGAAAAGTTTCCGCAACCCAGAAAATGCGGGATGGTGATGTAATCCGAATTCTTCGTAGCGATCATCCCCTGCAGTTTCAGCCTTCCATTCTTCAGTTGTGCCAGACACCACGGGCAAGAGCTGAACTTTCCAAAACATTTCGTGTCAGGCGCCAACAGTTGTCAAAAGAAATTGGCCTCTCCATTGTTACCCAGGAAATGCTGCGATACGGTTTACCAATGGATCTCTTTCAGTCACCTGATGTGCAGAAAGTACTGGATCATTTTTCCCTGGCAGATCTTGATGAGCTGTATATTCATTTAGGAGAAGGTCGTTTGCGCCTTGCCGGTCTGATAAAGCAGATTGAGGAGATACTGTACAAACAGGCCTCGCCTCTGGTGAAACCCACTGGAGCACTCAATAAAATTCTGCTCACTACCCTCGATCCGGTGACAATTAAGATATCCGCCTGTTGTAAGCCCAATCCAACAACCAAGGGCTTGTATGCGTTACTTTCTGAAAGAGGACTTTCTATTCATCACAAAGGTTGTCCTCAGTTAGAAAAAGTAACGTTACAACGGGAGGATATGGTTGATTTGCGCTGGAACCAGCGTGAAACAAGGGTTGATAAAGCACAGTCGCTGATCATTATGGCAGCCACCCGGCACAGGATTATGATGTTGCTTGGTGTGGCACCGGAAGAGATGAAACTGTTGGAAATAACGTTGCTTTCAAAAACGCCAACTCCCACTCCTGCCTGGGAAGTTGTTTTTAAGGTGCCTACTCTCCATGTTTTAAAGAATGTACTTCGTCATTTTGATAAGTCATCCTTGCCGTATGAGTTTGATTTTGAATACTAATGGCTACTCAGCCATATTCTTTCTGTAACTCTGTAAAACAGTCGTCAGCATATCCGGAAGATCGTTTTTCTGTCTGGAGCTTCTTTTGAGCTGTTTTATGGTTTTTTCAAGGGTTAATACTTCGCCAAGAAATATATTACGAAGGATCAGAGAAACCAGTCTGGTAATGGTTGTAAGGTTTGAAATACGTGATTGAAGCTGATCGTCACGATCAAATGCGGTGGAAGCAAATATTTCTACAGGGTCACCTTTCAATTCACTAACTGATACATACCAGGTGTTACGTTCCCGGTCTCTTGTCCTGAAACGTACAGCATCCAGAACCTCCGGAAGGTCCTTGAGTGCACTTTCCGGGCTGTCCTCATCCCTATCTGTATTACCCTTTTGCAGCAAGTCGGTCTTTACCAGGCTGCAGATTCGTTTGATGGTTTGTGGTTTTTCCTGGATGACTGTTGCCAGTTCCATACAGTCCTTACAAAACTCATTTCCGTAG
>JAOZLM010000197.1 GCA_029934815.1 Desulfocapsa sp.
GTTCCTCCATGTCCCCCATGGATTGGAGAAAACAAGTAGCTCTGGTGCCTGCGGAATCTTTCTGGTGGTACGATACCGTTGATCCTCATTTCGGTGAAGAAAACACAAAAAATCCTTATCTCTGCCATCTAATAGAAAGATTGGGCTTTAGCCTCGATGTATTTCACTGGCAGATAAGCCGACTTTCCACCGGTGAGCGACAGCGTCTCTCCCTTATACGTACTCTTATAACTAAGCCGAAAGTGTTGCTCCTTGATGAACCAACTTCAGGCCTTGATAGCAGCATGGCATCTGTGGTTGAAACAATTGTAGCTGAGCGTTGTGCCAAAAATGAGAGCAGCTGTATCTGGGTTAGTCATGATCTTGATCAGCTGGCTCGTGTAAGTGATCGCTGTTTTCAATTAACTAAGGATGCACTGGTGGAGGTGAAACCATGACTGTGATATCTCTCAGTGCCCTTGATCTGTCGTTAGCTGCATCACTGCTGCTGGCACTCGCATTTTGCAGTCTGAAGCTTGGCCTTGGAATTGAAAAGCGGATTGTCATATCCGGGATACGTATGACTGTCCAGCTCCTCCTCGTAGGCCTTGTGCTGAAAGTACTGTTTACCAATGGAAGCTTTTTGCTGGTTTTTGTCATGTCACTCTCCATGCTGCTTGTCGCAGGGTATGAAGTGTGGGCCAGGCAAACGCGAAAATTACGTGGTCGCACCGGCTATCTGATCTCCACCGGTTCCATGTTTGTTTCATCGTTCAGCGTGGCTTTTCTGGCACTCACTGTGATGGTTGGAGTTGATCCCTGGTATACACCACAATATGCAATTCCCATGCTTGGGATGTTGCTTGGCAATACCATGAACGGTGTTGCACTGTCATCTGACAGATTAACAACAGATATGGTTAATCAGCGAGGAATGGTTGAGCAGCGTTTGCTCCTTGGCCAAAGCTGGCAGGAGGCCAGCGGTGACATCAGACGTGATTGTATGCGTGTCGGTATGATTCCCATTGTAAATTCCATGGCAGCTGCGGGAATTGTAAGTTTACCGGGTATGATGACTGGGCAGATATTAGGCGGTTCGTCTCCTATGGATGCTGTAAAATATCAAATTCTCATTATGTTTCTGATTGCGGCTGGTACAGGTTTTGGCGTAATCACTGTCATATGGCTTATCAGTCGGCGCCTTTTTGATGACAGGCAACGTCTGGTTCTGGATAAGTTGACCAGTAAGAAACAGCACTGACAATCTGCTTTTCTGCTTGTAATTTCAATGTAAATATTGTTCATTTGTTCATATCGTTAATTGCTTAAATAAGTTATTTTCATATATGATGGAGGAGAGAATGAGTAAAAAAATTGTGATCGTTGGTGGTGTCGCAGCAGGCCCAAAAGCAGCATGTCGGGTAAAACGCCTGATGCAGGATGCAGAAGTTACAATCATTGATCAGGATACACTGTTCTCCTACGGTGGCTGCGGGATTCCTTATTATGTCTCAGGTGACGTCTCTGATGAATCTGAGCTTCGTTCAACCAGTTTTCATATGGTGCGAAATGAAGATTTTTTTCTGGATGCCAAAGGAATCACTGTCAAAAGTGGAACCCGTGGTCTTGCCATTGACCGTCAGGCCAAGACTGTACAGGTTGAAGATGTTGCAAGTGGTGAAAAGTCTGATATTCCCTACGATACATTAATGATTGCCACCGGATCTCGTCCCTTTGTCCTTCCTATCCCCGGTGCTGATCTGGATGGTGTCTTTACAATTTCCGATCTGCATAAAGCCATTGAGATAAAAGATCGTATAGCAAAACAGAAAGTCGGAAAAGCCGTTGTTATCGGTGGCGGTGCCATCGGCCTTGAAATGGCAGAGGCATTCAAAGATTTATGGGGAGTTGAAACCTCCGTTGTTGAATTTATGCCACAGGTTTTACCACGTATCATTGATAAACCTTTTGCCTCCATGGTCACCAAACACATGCGTGATAACGATGTGGATATTTTCCTGGGAGAAGGTGCAGAAGAGATCCTTGGAAAAGATGGAAAAGTTACAGGATTACGCACCGCCAACAGAACCATTGAAGCCGATATGGTGATAATGGCAGCAGGTGTCAGACCCCGTTCTGAAATCGCAGCAGAAGCAGGGCTCGAAATTTCACCAATGGGTGCAATCGTAGTCAATCAGCGCATGCAGACATCAGATCCAAATATTTATGCAGCTGGTGATTGTATCGAAATTATGAATCTGGTTTCCGGCAAAAAAGCTTATGCACCACTTGGTTCTCTTGCCAACAAGGAAGGGCGTGTGGTCGGAGATAATATGGCCGGTATCCCTTCAAAATTTAAGGGTGGTGTCGGAAGTTTTATCATGAAAGCGTTTGATGTTTGTGTGGGGGCCACTGGTTTAAGCCTTGATGTTGCCCTTGCAGAAGGATTTGACGCCGATGTGGCACTTACCGCGCCATCTGACAGAGCACATTTTTTCCCGACAGAAGCCATAGTCTGTTTTCAGATGGTTTTCGATCGTCGTACAAGAAAAGTTTTGGGTGTGCAGGGCTTTGGTCCTATGGGTGATGGTATTTCAGCTCGTATTGATGCGGCGGCTGCTTATATAACAATGGGTGCCACCCTTGATGATTTTGGTACCCTTGAAATGGCGTATGCGCCGCCTTTTTCTGCAGCCATCGATTCGATTAATGCACTTGCCTATGTTGCAGATAATCTTTGCGACGGACGCTTGCGAAAAATTGATATTGACCCTTTTCTCAGCTGGATGGATGATTTTTCATCGCAACCAGACTGGATGGCACTGGACATAAGACACCCCAACGAAGCAACACCATGTGTTGAGAAATTTGGAGCTGATACATGGCTTGCAATTCCATATAACGAAATCCGGAATCGCTACAAAGAGATCCCGACAGATAAGACAATGATCATTCTCTGCGATGCAGGAACAAGATCGTTTGAGATGCAGAGTTTTCTTGAGAGCGTTGGTTGTAGTAAGACGTTGGTTCTAAGCGGCGGTTTTTCCATGATTCGCCGTATCGGAATTGACTGGTATCCTGCATAGATTCGTTCCACAGGAGAGAGGTCTCCCTCTCTCCTGTCTTCTTTTCTTTTTTTCCTGTCCGTTCTGGACATTCTTTCTCTTTTTGTGATATCGTTATTTGTAATGACTAGTTAGCTCTAATGCCCAACAGGGACATCGCGAGTTTCAGTATATATTATCAGATTACCACTAAAGATCGGCCACCGGCTCGGTCATTCCGGATCAAGTCCGGAATGACGGGATTGGAGAAATCGAACAAAATGGAGGTTCGATGGTAATCAGGATATATTATCATTTTTTTGTTCGAGTTTATGTCGACAAAAAAGGGGATTATTTATGGTAGCATACGATGCACAGCATATGATCGAAGAGGTTCAGGCCAATATAGAAACAGGCGATACCTTAAAAACAAAACTTGTTTTAGCCCATCTGGGCGAAGTAGATCTTAAAACGCAAAACAGGTTGATCTATGAACTATCCCGTGGTGATGTTCATTTCACCATTCCAATTCTGCTGCATATGATGACGGAGCATGTGGATATTGTAGATACTTTACCAGTCATTAAAGAAACACTTCTTTCAAGTCTTCTCGCCTATCCGGAATTGCTAATTGAGTTTATTTCTGATCCAAGTGTTAAAGATAAAACACATCTGATAAATGTAGCAGGTGAATTACGTTTTGAAGAAGCTGTTCCTGCCTTGTTGTATCTGGTGGCCAACAGTGAGAATGAGGCAGAGATAAGTCATATTATCACAACATTGGGAATGATTGGTGATCCGCAAGCTGTGAATACCCTTACAGACTATCTTTACGCTGCAAACAGGGATTTGATTCTTACAGCTGTTCAGGCTCTTGGACAGGTAGCATCGCCATCCGCAATGCATCGTCTGGCTGAAAGAATGGGTACTGACAATGAGCTGGATTATATGATTCTCTCAATCTTTGCTGATGTGCAGGATCCTACTTCCCTTGAGAAACTCAATGAAACCCTGGCGTCGCATTATGCCCATATGCGAATTTACGCAAAGCAGGAGTTAGTCCGTATTGGTTCAAAGGCTGTTCCGGCTCTTATTGATAATCTGCTTCAGGATGATCCTGATTTTATAATTCATACCTTAAATGTACTTGGTGATATAGCAGATGAATCTGCCATTATGCCAATTCGAAAGCTCCTTGGTAAAGAACCAAAGGATGCCAATATTCGTTTTGCTGCTTATGAAGCGTTGGCTCTTCTGCCACTTCGAAAAGGTGCTTACACCTTAACTGCCGGCCTAACGGATAAAGAAGATCATGTCTGTGTGGCTGCTGCCCGTGCCATCGATCAGAACTATTCTGATATTTTAACAGCAGGAATCAAAAACCTGCTCCGCTCTGAAAGTGATGAAGCAAGGCATATCACCAAGATCATAGTGAACGCACAGGTGGATAAGGTGTTCTTAAGTCTTGCCAATGAAGAGTTCTTCCAGAACATGTCTCTGGTGTATCTGCCCCATGCCCACAAAGATACCAAAGAGCACTATATTGCCCTTCTCAATGATAATGATCATGGTGATTTTGCCCGGAAGATCACAGGGGAAGAGGTAGATGTAGGTACAAAGCTAAAAGTTGTTGCTGTGGATGATTCACGGATGATTTTAAATATCTATAAAGCAACCTTGCATGAACTTGGCTTTGAACCGGTTCTTTTTGAGTTCCCTGCTGGTGCCATTGAGTATTTTATGAAAGAGACTGCAGCGATTATGCTCACAGATCTGAATATGCCAGAGATTAGTGGTGTTCAGCTAGCAGCCCAGGTCAGGAAGAGGTTTTCATCTAAAGAGTTGCCAATTATTATGGTAACTACTCAGAATGAGGCTAATGATAACAAGGCAGCATTTGAGGCGGGAGTCGATAA